>NC_022550.1:311476-622952 GCF_000471965.1 Blattabacterium sp. (Nauphoeta cinerea) | reverse complement strand
GATGCATCAGCTCCGATTTTACATATTTTATATTATTCTGTTTCTATTTTCGATAAGCAATATACAAGAGCATGATATAAAAGAAGGAAAATCATATTTAAAAGGACAAGCCTCTATAGAATATTATAATACAAAAATTAAAGCAGATTATATAGAATTTAATTGGAAAAATGGAGATTTATATGCTCAATCAAAAAAAAAATCTGTTTTTTTACAAAAAGATAATCATCAATATACTTTCAGTAAAATTCATATGAATCTAAATGATCAAATAGGGGAAGCAAAAAATTTTTATATAAAGGAAAAAAATTATATTATAATAGCCCATGATTTTTTGAAAAAAAAAGAGGATATTTTAATGAAAAAAGTGATATATATATCAGATCCTTTTTTTTTAAAAGATAGAGACAGCTCTCCTGATTTTTATTTGAAAACAGATTATTTGAAATATTCTTATTCAAAAAAATATATTTTTTCTGGTCCCATTTTTTTCTATTGGTATAGAGTTCCAATGCCTATTTTTCTACCTTTTTTTTACATGCCTATAAAGTTTAATCAATCTCCTTCTCCTTATGGTTTTAAGTATCCAAAATTTGGAATTCAAAATAAAAAAATATATATGGAAGATATAGGTTTATTTTTTCCTATTTCCGATTTATTAAATTTTAGAATGAATGCTTCTATATATGGTACAGAAAAATGGAAAATTAAAACAAGAATAGAGTATAAATTAAAATATTCTTATCATGGATTTATTGATTTTGATTATCAAAATACACCAACTCAGAAAAAAAATTATTTATTTCAATGGAAACATAATTCAGATAGGAAATCAAATAATGAAATGAGTTTCAATGCAAATGTTAATTATGATAATGCTTTTTTATACAAAAAAAATGAAAATTTTTCTTATATCAATATAAGAAAAAAATTATCTGATTATTTATGGTTTATGGATATTTATATGATTCAAAACCCAAGTAAAAAAAAAGTCAATTTTATAATTCCAGAATTAATTTTATATACTAAAAGTATACTTTTTGATGATAAAAAAAATCTTTTTTTAAGTCATGTAAATATTGAAAATAGATTATTTTTTAAAAATTCTATAGAGTCTCACAACACAACGTATTTTCATGCTGGATTTAACCATTATATGATGATGAATGCTTATTCTTCTTTTTTTTATCCTTATTTAAAAATTTCATCTCAAATTTTTTATAAAGATCTTTATACATGGGATCTTCCTTATTTTCATGTTTCAAATTATCAAAAAATGGATATTTCAACAAATATAATATCTGTTCCATTTTATAAAATATGGAAATTAAAAAAGAGTATCCTATTAAAACATGAAATAGAACCCATTTTATCTTTTCATATGATATACTATCCTCCTGTTTTTTATAACGTAAAAAATCATTTCGAAAAAAGGATCAATTTGATTTTAAATAACAATTGGATAATAAAAAACACATGGCCCCATGTTAATATATACAAAAAAATAGAAATTTTTAAAGAAATGAATTTTTCATTTATTCTAGATAATAATTTTATAAAATGGAAAAATTTTTATCTCATGGGAGATGTTGATTTAACAAAAAATTTGGCAGCAAAGTATAAAGCCGGTATAAATTGGGAATGGGAAGAGGAAAAAAAGAAAAATCAAAACAATATATTATTTGATTTTTCTTTTTTTTCCAATTATAATATTCATTTTTCACCTGTAAAAAATGAATTTAATAAAAAAGGAAAAAATCGTTATGATTACTTTTTTTTTGATCAAAAAAATTATGCAAAATATACAATTCCGCTTAGTTTAGAAATTGATTTTCGTTCAATTTATGAAAATTATTTCAATAAAAAAAAATGGTTTCAAAATTTATTAAGTATAAATGGATCTATAAATATTACAAAATATTGGAAAGTAAGTTTTCATACAGATTATGATTTTTTGAAAAAAAAGATAATATTCGCTAATATCATTTTTAATAGAGATTTAAGAAGTTTTGAAATGAGTTTTAATTGGAATTTTGAAAAAAGTTCTGATTGGTCTTTTTTTATAGGATTAAAAGATCCTAATTTTAAGAATATCATACAGTATAATGAAAGAAAAATTAATTAATTATGATGATACCAAAAAAATTTTCAATAGAGAAAATTCCATCTTATGGCCCATATAATACATGTGTTTTGGTTGGAGGTTTTCTATTTATTTCTGGACAAATAGCTGTCTATGAAGATACAAAAAAATTAGGTTTCAATAATATAGAAATGGAAACGAAAAAAGTTATGGAAAATATAAAAATTATTCTTTCAGAAAATGGAATAGGATTCCAAAATGTTATAAAAACTTCTATTTTTGTGACAGATATGAGGAATTTTCCTATAATAAATAATGTCTATTCTAAGTTTTTTCATAAAGGGAGTTATCCAGCTAGAGAAACGGTAGAAGTTGTTGGTCTTCCTAAGAATGCCAATATTGAAATATCTTTAATAGCATACAAAAATTAAATTATTTTATAAATGAAAATAATGAAAATATTGTGAAATATGGGTTTTTAATTTTTATTGTTTTTTCATTATTTTCATTAAATAAAATATTTTCTAATGAAAATGAAATAAAAAAAAATATACAAATAATTCATGCAGATTTAATACAGAATGATGTTCATAATCAATCTTTCATTTTAATAGGAAATGTTCATTTAAAATATGAAAAATATCATCTTTTTTGTAATAAAATTGTATATCAAAAAAAAAATAATAAATATTATGGATATGGAAATGTAAGATTAGAATCAGGAAAAAATAAAATAATTTCTCAAAATATAGTAGGTAATTTTTTCGATTTTAAATTATCAGGTAAAGTAATTTTGTATCAAGGAAAAATCAGGTTAACGGGGGACATCATTCATTTTAATTTTAAAAAAAAATTACTTCAAGTCAATGACAATGTTATTTTATTTTTCGGAAAAATTAAATTAAAGACTAATTCATTAGAGTACGATTTAATATTAAATAAAATTTTTTATAAAAAAAAGAGCATTCTCTATTATGGAGATGATTATACTATATCTAGCAAAGAAGGTTTTTTTTATATTGATAAAAAAAAAATAGAGTTAAAGCATGATATTCAATTGAATAATAAAAATTATACTATATATGCTAATATATTAGAATATTTGTTTGTACAAAATCAAGTAAATTTTCATAATCCTGTTATTATAATACAGAATACAAATTCTAATAATTTTATTTACGCTCAAAAAGCTGTGTTTTTAGTTCAAAAAAAAATATTTTTATTTAAAAATTATGTAAGTCTTCATTATAACGGTATAATCATTAGAGGAGGATATTTATTTTTTAATTTTAAAACAAAATGTGGATTTATTAAAAATATCCTATTAGAAGATTCAATTAAAAAATGTTTTTTAACAAGCGGATATGGAGAATTTGATTTTAATTCCAGTTCTTTAATTCTAAAAGAAAACCCCAAGATTATAAAAATATCAAAAAATAATTTGATTTTTATTTATTCAAATATTATAAAAATAAATAGAAAAAAAAATAATACATATTCAATTCAAGCTTTTTCTGTTAAAAGTTTTTTTTTAAATGAAAATATTCAAGGAATATGTGATTTTTTCAATTATGAATCTTCAAATAACTATATGCACTTTGATGGAAATCCTATATTTTGGATTCAAAACAAACAAATTACTGGAAAAGTCATATATATTTATCTTAGGAATGAAAACAGCAATTTATTAAAATATATAAAAATTGTTAAAAATGCTTTTTATATAGAAAAAATTAATTCAAAAGAATTTAATCAAATAGAAGGAGATATTATAATTGGTTTTTTCAATAAAGAAAATTCTTTAGAAAAAGTAAAAATTCAAGGAGATATTAACAGCATTATTTTCCTTTACACTGATAAAGGAAAAAAAATAATTAACAAATTATCTTGTAAAATACTATTAATATATTTGGATGAATCAAAAAAAATAAGAAAAATTTTTTGTGAAAAAGAAGTTTATTCAGAACTTATTCCAGTATATAAAAATATTAATATTTCTGATAAGTTTCTTTATCTTTCTAAATTTTCTTGGAAAGAAAAAGAAAAACTAGATAAAAATAAAAAAAAATTTCTTTTATACAAAGAAATCGACAAATATAAAAAAGAAAGTTTGTTAGAAAAAGAACAAATTAAAACTATGATAAAAAATAAATAGAATAAAATTTTCATGAAAGAATTAAAAAAATGTTTTTTTCAGTATCAAACTCAAGTGAATCCATATCCCATGAATATTATAGTAGATTATGCTGATGGAAATTATATTTATGGGAAAGATGGAAAAAAATATCTAGATTTTGTAGCAGGTATTTCCGTAAATGTACTAGGACATGGAAATCAAAAAATTAAAGAAGCTATAAAAAAACAAGTCGATAAATATTTACATACTATGGTATATGGAGAATTTATACAAAGTCCTTGTGTCAAACTTTGTAAAGAAATATCAAAAAATATTCCATATCCACTTCACACCACTTATCTAGTTAATTCTGGAACAGAAGCTGTAGAAGGGGCCTTGAAACTAGCTAAATGTTATACAGGAAAAGAAGAGATGATATCCTGTAAGTGGTCTTATCATGGAAGTACACATGGCTCTATGAGTGTTATGGGACATGAAGATTATAAAAGATCTTTTAGGCCTTTGTTACCTTTAGTTAAGTTTATCACATTTAATCATATAGAAGAATTAATAAGTTCTATTACTGAAAAAACTGCTTGTGTCATTTTAGAAACTATTCAATGTTCTTCTGGAATTATATTACCGGATTTTTCTTTTTTAAAAGAGGTGAGAAAACAATGTGATAAAAAAAAAGCTTTAATGATACTTGATGAAGTCCAAACTGGATTTGGAAGAACAGGAAAACTTTTTGCATTTGAACATTATGATGTTATTCCTGATATCTTGATAATAGGAAAAGGAATGGGAGGAGGAATGCCTATTAGTGGTTTTGTCTCATCTAAAAAAATTATGAAAACTTTTATTGATATTGCTCCTTTAGGGCATTTAACGACTTTTGGAGGAAATCCTGTTTCTGCTTCTGCTTCTTTAGCAACTTTAAGACAACTTATCAATTCTGATATATTGAAACAAGTATCAGTAAAAGAAAAATGTATTAAGAAATATTTGAATCATGATGAAATCAAAAATATTCATGGAAAAGGACTTTTGTTGTCTTTTGAATTAAAAAATCAAAATACTGTGGAAAAGGTTTTAAAATATTGTTTGAAAAAAGGATTAATATTATTTCGTTTTTTATTTCATAGTAATTTTATACGTATATCTCCTCCTCTAACTATCACAAAACGTGAAATTCAAAAAGGATGTTCTATTATTATTGAAAGTTTGAATCAACTTTAAAAAATATTGAGATTTTTTATTGAATTAGCTTATAATGGTAAATACTTTTTTGGATGGCAAATTCAAAAAAAAGTAAATACAGTTGAAGAAAAATTGGAATATTGTTTATCAAAATTATTGAAAACATCTATAAATATTGTAGGTGCTGGAAGAACGGATAAAGGGGTTCATGCGAAACAAATGTTTGCTCATTTTGATTCTGAAAAAGAAATAAAAAATAATTTTGTAGATAGACTAAATATTTTTTTACCGAAATCTATTAAAGTCTTCAATATTTTTCCAGTAAAAAACAATCTTCATGCAAGATTTGATGCAATAAAGCGAACATACAAATATTATTTAACACGAGAAAAAAATCCATTTTATCAAGATTTCTCTTGGTACTGTTTTTATTCCTTAAATGTTCATAAAATGAATATAGCTTCAAAAAAGCTTATGGAATATAATGATTTCAGTTCGTTTTGTAAAAAACGAACTGATGAAAAAGAAAATAATATATGTCATATTTATCATGCTTCTTGGTCTGAAAAGAACAATGTTTTATGTTTTACTATTGAAGCAAATCGATTTTTAAGATCGATGGTTAGAGCTATTATAGGTACACTTATTGATGTGGGAAGAAATAAAATCAGTATCGATGAATTTATAAAAATTATAGAATTAAAAAATTCTAATTTTTACAAATTTATCGTTCCTGCACATGGTCTATTTCTAACTCAAATCCTTTACCCAGAAGATATTTTTTATGAAAAAAAAAATTAATAAACAAAACTCCTCCTTAAAACAGTTGATTGGAATTAGTCTAAATTATAAATTTATACTAATATCAATAATTATTACTTCTATATTAATTTCTTTTATATCTGCTTATAGGCCTAAATTAATACAAAAAGCTATAGATATTCATATTCTTTACAAAGATTTTATGGGATTAAAAAACATACTAATGCTAATAATTATACTTCTTTTTATAGAAAGTATATTTCATTTTATTTTATTATATCTATCTAATATATTAGCTCAAAATGTAATTGAAAAAATTAGAATTCTTTTATTCGAGAAATTATTACATTTTAAAAATTCATTTTTTAATAGAACTCCAATAGGTAAATTGGTATCTTATTCTGTATCAGATATAGAAACAATAACAGTAATATTTAATGATGGAATTTTACTTGTTTCTGGAGATGTATTAAGAATTATTATGATCATCATTATGATGTATACAGTTCATCAAAAACTATCTTTTATAGTTTTTTTAACTATTCCTTTTATGTATATCATTACTCGTTTTTTTCAAAAAACGTTAAAAAAAACATTTCATGAAGAACGTGTTCAAACTTCACGTTTAAATAGTTTTTTACAAGAAAATATTATAGGGATGTCTATTATTCAACTTTTTCATAAAGAAAAAGAAAAATATTTAAGATTTAAATCTATTAATCGTGACTTAATGAGCGCACATTTCAAAACTATTTTTTACTTTTCTATTTTTTTTCCTATAGTAGAAATAATTTCTGCAATAACAATAAGTATTATTATATTTTATGGAGGATTTCATGCAATTGAAAAAGGAAATGTTAAACCAGGACAAATCATTGCTTTTATTTTTTTTATTTACCTTCTTTTTCGTCCTCTGCGACAGATAGCTGATAGATTTAATATTATACAAAGAGGAATATCTGGGATAGAACGCATATTTTCTATATTAAATTCTGAAGAAATCATTATTAATAAAGGGAACTTACGTTTTAAAAAATTAAAAGGACATATTGTATTTAATAATGTTCATTTCTCTTATATAGATGATGAAATGGTATTAAATGGAGTTTCTTTTGAAATTAAACCAGGAGAAAAAGTTGCTATAGTAGGATCAACAGGTTCTGGAAAATCTACAATTACTCATTTAATTTCTAGATTTTATGAAATAAAAAAAGGTAATATTTGGATTGACGGGCATTCTATTCAAGATATAGAATTAAAGAATTTAAGATCCCATATAAGAGTAGTAACGCAAGATACTTTTTTATTTAATGATTCAATCATCAATAACATTACTTTAGGAAATCCATCTATTAGTATTGATCAGATAGAAAATATGGCAAAAAAAATAGGAATACATAATTTTATCACATCTTTACCTAATGGATATAAATTTATAGTCAAGGAAAGAGGAAATTTATTATCTATTGGGGAAAAACAATTGATTTCCTTTTTAAGAGTTCAAATGCATCCTTATTCTATACTTATTTTAGATGAAGCTACCGCATCCTTAAATAAAGAATTAGAAAAAACGATTTATCGTGCTACAGATTTTTTAACTAAGAAAAAAACTTCCATTATTATTACTCACCGTCTTTCTACATTAGAAAATGCTGACAAAATATTAGCTATTGATAAAGGATATATTGTAGAAAAAGGGACTCACAAAGAATTAATTCAATTAAATGGATACTATGCTGGATTATACAAAGAATCTTTTAATAAAAAATAATTAACAATCAATCTTTTCATAATAAGTTTTTCTTAATATTTCTTTTGCCCAATTTTTTATTTTATCTTTTTTTTTGATACTGATTACAATATCTTTTAATATGGTGTAATTTTTTTCAAAAGAAAGGGGTTTAGATGGAATTTCATCTAACAACTTAATTATAACAAATGCTTCTTTTCCATTTATAGTTTCCTTATAAGGATTAGTAATTTTTCCTTTTTTTAAAAAAAGGAATATTTTTTTCATATTTTTTGATAATTGATCTTCATCAATCCAAATTTTATTTTGAACCACTACATTTACTATTTTGCTATTATTCAATAAACCGGGAATTTTATCTAAATCTATTTTATGAATAAGAATATGTTTTCTGAAAGATTCTAAAAATAATTTTATTTTATATAATTCATATTTTGAATATTTAGGTTTGATCAAAATATGTCTAAAATCAATTTCATCTTTTCTTTTTTTTTCTAATTTTATGATATGAAACCCTAAATCCGTTTCAAACGGTTCTGATATTTCTCCTTCTTTTAAAGATAAAATGAAATGTCCTAATTTCATTGGAACATTATTTATTTTTACACCTTTAACAAAACCACCTTTGAATGCGGAATAATCATCTTCAGAAAATAAAATAGCTTTTGTGGCAAAATCAATATCAGAATGTATTTCTTTTTTAATTTGATTTAAAAAATCAATTTTTTTTTTGTTAATTTTACTTAATTTAGGATAGAATACCGCATAAGAAATACATATTTTTTTGGACGTATGAGGAATTTGATTCTGTTTATTAGTCAAAAAATGTTTTATCTCTTGAGGAGAAACTTCTACATCTTCTGTTATTTTATTGTAAATTTTTTCTATATACTGTCTATTTTCAATTTCTTTAGTTAATTCCTTTAAAAAGTTTTCATTTTCAAACTGTATTAAAAATTCTTTTTGGTTTATATATTTTTTTCTCATTTCTGACAAAAACGCTTGAGTTTTCAATTCTAATTCTTTATTATTGATTTGTATGCTTTTATCTTTTTTTGCATAATAAAGCATCAATTTTTGTATAAAAAAATCATTTAAAACATCAGTGTTACAAAACGATTTTTTGTCACTTTTAATTTCAGAATTTAAAATGATATCGTTTCCGATTACTAAAGAAATTCCACTCATCTTTTCTAAACTAGAAGAATATGAAAAGAAAACACATAAAAATGGAATAATAATAAAACATTTTTTTATTTTTACAAAACTCATCATAACATACAAATATTCATATTTTTTTACTGAAAAAAAAATTTTAAAGATTATTGACATTATGACTTTAAAAGTTGATAATATATATAAGAAATACAAAAATAAATATATAGTAAAAAATGTTTCAATCCAATTAAAAGAGGGAGAGATAGTAGGATTAATAGGTCCTAACGGTGCGGGAAAAACAACTTCATTTTATATGATTATAGGATTAATTAAACCAGATAAAGGAAAAATATTTCTTTATAATCAAAACATTACATCAAATCCAATGTATCAACGTTCTAAAAAAGGAATTGGATATTTATCTCAAGAACCATCTATATTTAGAAAATTATCTGTGGAAGATAATATTCTTTGCATTTTAGAAATGCAAAAAATATCAAACTCAGAAAGAATAAAAATAATGGAAAAACTTCTTGAAGAATTAAGATTGAAAAAAATCAGAAATCATCGGGGGGATCTTATTTCTGGAGGAGAACGAAGACGGACCGAAATTGCTAGATGTTTAGCTACAAATCCTAAATTTGTTCTTTTAGATGAACCTTTTTCTGGAATAGATCCAATTTCTATAGAAGAATTACAAGAAATAATTCTTTCTTTGAAGAACAAAAATATAGGAATATTAATGACAGATCATAATGTGCAAGAAATATTTACAATAACAGATCGTATTTATTTAATGTTTAATGGAACAATCATAAAATATGGAAATACTACAAAAATTATGCAAGATCCTATAGTTAGGAAAATTTATTTAGGAAATAAAATCATAAATTTTAAAAAAATAAAAAAATGAATCATCGATTTGATGGACCGGAAGTAGGATTATTTCTGAATGGAGAAATTCCTCCTTTTTTAGAGGAAAAATTTTCTTTTTATAAAAAAATATTTGCAGTGGATGGGGCTTTTTATTATTTGAATACATTTGGAGTTTCAGTGGATTATATTATTGGTGATTTTGATTCTCTTTTAAAAAAAGATATACTTAATATACCTTTAAAAACTCGTATATTGAAAACTTATGATCAGAGGTATACTGATTTTGATAAAGCTTTAAACATTGTTTATGATAAAGGATTTCTAAATATAAATGTTTGGGGGGCAAATGGAGTCGAACAAGATCATTTTTTGGGAAATCTTTCTACAGCTCTAAAATATAAAGATAAATTATCCATTATATTTCATGATAAATATCATTCTTATTTTTTTTCTGACAAAAAAACCTATTTTTATCAGAAAAAAAATAAGAAAGTATCTTTATTTCCATTTCCTAAAGTAGAAGGATTATACACTTACGGTTTAAGATATTCCATAAAAAAAGGATTATTAAAAATAGGAAAAAATATAGGGATAAGAAATGAAGCTTATAACTATAATCAAAAAATAGAAATCCATTATAAAAATGGAGAATTATTAATCTTTATAGAAAGATAGATTTCAAATATTCTTATTCTTCAATCAAAATTTTCAAGTTTACTAATCATATTTCGTACATGGTCTGCAGATTTGATCAAAAGATTGTTTTCTTTTTCATTCAATTGTAATTCTACAATTTTTTCTATTCCATATTTTCCTAAAATGACTGGAACTCCCAAAAATAAGTTTTTTAACCCATATTGTCCTGTTAAAAAAGCAGAACAAGAAAAAATGCGTTTAGAATCTTTTAAAATAGCTTCCACTATTTTAACAACAGATGCACTAGGAGCCATCCAAGCAGATGTTCCTAATAAATTTATTATTTCTTCTCCTCCTTTTTTTGTTTTATCAATAATTATGTCATTTTCTTCTTCTGATAAAAATTCTTTAATAGGGATACCTGATACAGATGTGTATCTATATAAAGGAACCATTGTATCCCCATGTCCTCCTAATAGTAAAGATTGTATATCAATAGGAGAAACATTGATTTTTTTTGATAAAAAAAAACGATATCTAGTAGAATCTAATATGCCAGCCATTCCAATTATACGAGAAGAATCTATTTTTGCAGTCATATAACTCACATACGCCATAACATCCAATGGATTGGATACAATAATAAATTTAGCTTTTGGAGATAAAAAAATAGATTTTTTGGTTACAGAACTAATAATTTTTGCATTAGTCTTGATAAGATCATCTCTATTCATTCCAGGTTTTCTAGGAATCCCACAAGTAATAATAATGATTTCAGAATTTTTGGATTGATAATAATCATTAGATATTCCAATAATTTCAGTATTTGATTCCATCATAGAAAGCATTTGAGATATATCTAAACTTTTTCCTTCTGAAAGTTTTTCTCTAATATCTAACAATACAATTTTTTTGACTATATCTTTTTGAGCTAATAAACTAGCACAAGAAGCTCCTACATTTCCTGCTCCAATAATAGTAATTTTCATTTTATTTTTTTTTATTAACATGTTTAATATGTTTAATGATAATCTTATTTATCTAAATTTGTAATTTCTAAAGATAAACACAATTTTTATGAAAGAGGATTCCCTTATAAGAAAAAAATTTTGTTTTAGACATATAGGCGCATCTTTTAATGAAATTAATGATATGTTAAAAACATTGCAATGTTCTTCTATTAAAGATTTTATAAATAAAACAGTGCCTAAAGAAATACGTTTAAAAAAACGATTAGATCTCCCACACTCTATTTCTGAATATCAATATTTGAAACATATTTATAGAATAAGTAAAAAAAATAAAATTTATCGTTCTTACATAGGATTAGGATATAAAAATACGATTACTCCAAGTGTTATTCAAAGAAATATTTTAGAAAATCCTAGTTGGTACACCCCTTATACTCCTTATCAATCAGAAATATCTCAAGGAAGATTAGAAGCTTTAATTAATTTTCAAACTATGATTTCTGACTTAACTGGAATGAAAATTAGTAATGCTTCTATGTTAGATGAATCTACGGCAGCATCTGATGCTATGTTCATGATTTTTCAAGAAAAAATCAAAAAAAAACAAATAGATAATAATTATTATTTTTTTATTTCAAATGAGATCTTCCCTCAAACTTTTGCGGTTTTGAAAACAAGATGTTTTGGATTAGGGATACATGTTATAAATGATACTCATAAAAATTTAAAAAAATATAATAAAAAAAAATATTCGGATATAATATCTTATCCTTCTAGTTTAGGAAAGATATATGATTATGCGGAAACAGTTGAATATGCAAAACGGAAGAAAATATCAATAATAGTTTCTGCAGATCTTTTATCCTTATCTTTGTTAAAACCTCCGGGAGAATGGGGAGCTGATGTAGTTATAGGATCCAGTCAGTCTTTTGGTATTCCTATGGGATATGGGGGGCCTCATGCTGCTTTTTTTTCTACTCATGAACAATATAAACGTTTTCTTCCTGGAAGAATTATTGGAGTATCTGTGGATCAAAATAATAAAAAAGCTTTTCGTATGGCGTTACAAACAAGAGAACAACATATCAAAAGAGAAAAAGCGACTTCTAATATTTGTACTTCACAAGTACTTCCTGCTGTCATGGCTTCTATGTATGCTTTATATCATGGAAAAGAAGGATTAACAGAAATTGCGAAACGTATTCATGAATATGCTAAAAAATTAGAATTTTTATTAATAAATAATATAAACCATATTTTTCAAGTAAATGATTTTTATTTTGATACTCTTAGAATTAAAACAGATCACGTAATAAAAATAAGAAAAGTAGCAGAACGTAAAAAAACGAATTTTAGATATATCAATCAAAATTATCTAACCATCACTTTAGATGAAACTACTTGTCAAGAAGATATCAATCATATTTTATCAATTTTTTATGAAGCATATAATAAAAATAAAAAAACGTATGTAAAAAAATGTCATCAAAATATTCATGATGAATATAAATTTCCTAATTCTTTAAAAAGAACTTCTAATTTTTTGAAACATAAAATTTTCAAAAAATTTTATTCAGAAAATGAGCTGATGCGTTATATAAAAAGACTAGAAAAAAAAGATATATCCTTAACTCATTCTATGATTCCACTTGGATCATGTACTATGAAATTAAACGCTTCTTCAGAATTATTTTCTTTGAGTCAACATGAATGGAGAGACGTACATCCTTTTGTTCCTGATAAACAAGCTATGGGGTATCATATTGTGATTCAAAATTTAAAAAAATATCTGAAGGAAATTACTGGATTTTCTGAAATCTCTTTACAACCCAATTCAGGAGCTCAAGGAGAATACGCTGGACTTATGACTATAAAATGTTATCATCATTCATTACAAGAATTTCGAAGAAATGTTACATTAATTCCTTCTTCTTCTCATGGAACAAATCCTGCTTCAGCATATATGGCAGGGATGAAGGTCATACTAATAGATACAAAAAATGATGGATCTATTAATCAAAATGATTTATTAAAAAAAGTAAAAGAAAATAAAGATTCATTATCTACATTAATGATCACTTATCCTTCTACTTATGGTATATATGAAAAAAATATTCAGGAAATTATAAAAATCATTCATGATAGTGGGGGACAAGTTTATATGGATGGAGCCAATATGAATGCTCAGGTAGGATTAATAAAGCCGGCATATTTAGGAGTAGATATTTGTCATTTAAATCTTCATAAAACTTTTGCTATTCCTCATGGAGGTGGAGGACCTGGGATGGGGCCTATTTGTGTCGCTTCACATTTAAAACCTTTTTTACCAAAACATCCTTTTCAAAAAAAACAGCAGGAAGAAAATAAAAGAAAAGAAGACAAAATATTGACGATTTCCTCTTCTCCATACGGTTCTTCTTTAATTTTAACAATTTCTTATGCTTATATTCGTTTATTGGGGCCAGACGGACTTAGAATGTGTACAGAAATATCTATATTAAATGCAAATTATATTAAAGAAAAATTGAGAGAATTTTATAACATATTATACGTAGGAGAAAATAATACTGTAGCGCATGAATTAATTATAGACTGTAGAATTTTTAAATCTATGAACATAGGAGTTATAGATATAGCAAAAAGAATGATGGATTACGGATATCATGCTCCTACTATATCTTTTCCTGTAGAAGGATGTATGATGATCGAACCTACAGAAAGCGAATCTAAAGAAGAACTAGATCGTTTCATTGAAACTCTTATTAGTATAAGACAAGAAATCAAAGAAATTGAAAATGGAAAGTTTTCTAAGAAAAATAATGTTTTAAAAAATGCTCCGCATAATATAGATGTTTTGACTCAAAATGAATGGAATTATCCTTATAGTAGAGAAAAAGCTGCTTATCCTTTATCTTGGATTAAAGAGAGAAAATTTTGGCCATCAGTAACCCGTGTTGATGATGCATATGGTGACAGGAACTTAATTTGTACATGCATATAAAATAAAATGTGAGCAGTTAAAATGTTTTAAACTTTGAGTATGGGGTGACATAAACAGAATCAAATAAATTTCTTTTATACTTTAGCAATCCTACAATAGCTATCATTGCTCCATTATCAGTGGTATATTTTTTTTTTAGAATAAAAACTTCACATTTTTTATTTTTCTTTGTAAGGGATATGAATGTTTTTCTAATTTCATAATTAGCGGAAACACCTCCTGATAAAGCTATTCTGAAAATTCCAGTTTTTAAAATAGCTTTTTTCACTTTATCTAAAAGTATTTCTGATATGATTTTTTGTATAGAAGCACAAATGTCAGATAAATTTTTTTTTATAAAAAATGAATTGTTTCTTGATTCATTTTTTATGAATTGTAATACATCGCTTTTGAATCCACTAAAACTAAAATCTAATCCACTTACTCTAGGCTTAGAAAAAGTAAATTTTTTATTATTTCCATTTTTAGCAAAATATTCTATCATAGGTCCACCAGGATAATAAAAACCTAATATTCTAGCAATTTTATCTAAAGCTTCTCCGACAGAATCGTCTAAAGTAGATCCTAATATTTTCATTTTAAAAAAATCATTCACTTTTATGATTTGGGTATGCCCACCACTTACAACTAAACCTAGAAATGGAAATTCTGGATAATAATCCTTGTTAAGATTGGCATCTTGTATAAAATGAGAAAGAATATGAGCTTGTACATGATTTACAGTTAGTAATGGAACTCCTAATCCCATGGAAAATGATTTTGCAAAAGAAGTCCCAACTAATAACGGACCGATTAGTCCAGGTCCTAAAGTAAAAGATACGGCATCAATTTCATTCCGGTTTATTTTTGCTGAAAAAATAGCTTTCTTAACTCCCTTTGGAATATTTACATCATGTAGTCTTGATGCTAGTTCAGGGACCACCCCTCCATATTTTTTATGTATTTTTTGATGAAGAATAATATTAGATAGAACATTTCTATTTCTAATAATAGAAACACCTGTGTCATCGCATGATGATTCTATTCCAATAATTATAGGTTCTTTTTTCATAATCTTTTTTTAGACTTGACAAGTGACAAGTATATAGTATATAAAATAATTTGAACCCCTTTTATATTTTATAAAAAAGATTTTTTACTTTTTGCTTGTGATACAAAAATCATTTTTAACGATTAGTAAAATTTTTGTTCAAAAATGATATGATAATAAATTTTTTATATACTTTTGAAAAAATCATTGTTTTTATAATTTTTTTTACAGTGTTTATGAAATGAAACAATAAAAAAATGCAATATACTACAATTAATTTCATTGAATGTTGATATTGAAAATTAATCAATCATTATCATGTTATAATTTATTGTATATCAGATATAAAACAATTTTTATCATATAGAATATATTGTAAAATAATAATCTCCTTCTTCAAAAGAAAGTTTTGTATCTTGGTATTTTTAATACCTTAAAAATAATAAAAAAAATATAAAACAATGATCCTAAGATATAATACAGACGAAATTGACAATACAATTGTCAGAAAACTAAATATAAATGCTAGAACCCCCTATACTGAAATTAGTAAACAAATTAGTGAAGAAATCAAACCATTATCAGTTGGGACAGTTCATGTCAGAGTAAAAAAATTGGAAGATGCAGGGATTATAAAAGGAAGTACTTTAATCATAGGATATGAGTCATTAGGATTTCATTTAATAGCTTTTGTAGGAATTTTATCAGATTCTCGTGAATCCCAATTAGTAAAAGAAGAATTAAAAAAAATACCAAATATAGTTCAACTATACATAACTTCAGGAAAATATAATCTTTTTTGTAGAATTATTGCTAGAGATCCTTCAGATGCAAGAGATGTGATTTCTAAAATAGGTGAAATCAAAGGAGTACTAAGAACAGAATCTACTATTTGTTTAGAAGAAAGTATAAATGATGAAAATAGATTATTATCCAATATATTACAAAAACATAAAAGATATCATAAAAAAAAAATATAATAATATAACAATTGTCAATTATTATTATAATTTTTTATTATTTCAATATGAAACTTCTTTTTTAAAAAAGAAAAAAAATTCATCCTATTTTTAGGTAATGGCTAATTTTTTAAAATTTTATAATAAAAATATTGCATATAGAATATTAATTATAATTATTGCAATCTTATTATTGACATTTTTCTTTCCTAAAAAAGAAATTTTAAAATATAAATTTTCAGAAGGAAAAACATGGTCTTATGGAAATTTATCTTCTCCATTTCATTTTTTAGTTCCCAAAACGAGTCAAGATATAGATTGGGAAGTTAAAAACTTAAAAAAAAATAAAGAAATATTTTGTATTAGAAATGAAAAAATAGTAAAAAATATAAAAAAAAAGATAAGAAAAGTTTCATTTATACGAAAAAACAAACGTTACAATAAAATTGTTCATAGAATTATTGGTACGATATATAAATACGGATACATAAAAGATTATAATAATTTTACAAACAAAATTAACATCATTTTTTTGAAAAAGGATGAAAAATGGATTCCTATTTTATATAAAAGAATTTTCAATCATAAAAAAGTTAATAATATTATTGAAAATCATTTTAGAAATAAAAGTTATCGTGCAAAAATTTTAAAAAAATTTTTAAGAAAAATTATCGTTCCTAATTTATTTTATAGCCAATATTATACTGATTTTTTTTTTCAAAAAAAAATTCAATCTATAAAAAAAATTGAATACACATTTACAAAGGGTGATAATATTATTAGAAATAATGAGATTATAAATAATAAAAAATTTAAAATTTTATCTTTTTTTAAAAAGGAATATGAAAATAAAATATGGAATAAAAAAAAATATTACTGTCTTATTATAGGATACTTATTAATAATAAGTATGATATTTATTCTGTTTATATTATACATTTTTTATTTTGAAAATAAAATATTCCATAATAATAGAGAAATAAATTTTTTGATTATAAATATATTATTAATATCATTAATTACTATTACAATTTTAAAATATCATTCTAAAATATTATACATTATTCCTTTTTGCATACTCCCTATAAGCATACGAGCTTTCTTCAATTTTAATTTGAGTATTTTTATTCATTTAATAACTATTTTATTATTGTCATTAATTACACCAAATAGTTTTGAATTTATTTTTGTTCAAATTACTACAGGTCTTTTAGTTATGTTAACGAAACAAAATCTTTATAAGATGGCAAATCTTTTTATTGCTGCAACAAAAATAATCATTACTTATATTATGACTTTTAGTTTACTCACTTTAATCCGTGAAGGATCTTTGGAAAAAATTTCTTTATATACTTTTTCTTTATTTTTTTTTAGTGGAATTTTAACTTTGTTTGTTCATCCATTAATATTTCTTTTCGAAAAATTATTGAATTTAACTTCAGATATTTCATTATTAGAATTGTCTGACACCAATACTCCTATATTAAGATTATTGTCTCAAAAAGCTCCAGGTACTTTACAACATGTTTTGACAGTAGCAAACATTGCAGAAGAAGCTGCTGTTGCAATTGGGGCTAACTCTTTATTAGTAAGAATAGGTGCAATTTATCATGATATAGGAAAAATTAAAAATTCTACATTTTTTACTGAAAACCAACAGAATATAATTGACCCTCATAAAGAATTAAATCCGAAAGAAAGTGCAAAAATTATTTTAGAACATGTATCAGTAGGAGTTGAACTTGCAAAAAAATATCACTTACCTGATCCAGTTACTGATTTTATACGCACTCATCATGGAAATAGTATTGTTTATTATTTTTATGAAAAACAAAAAAAAAATATCCAAATAAAAGTGGATAAAAAACAATTTCAATATTCTGGACCCAAACCATTTTCCAAAGAAACTGCTATTGTCATGATCGCTGATTCTGTAGAAGCGGCTTCAAAAAGTATCAAAAATCCGTCTGCTAAAGATTTAGATAATTTAGTAGAAAACATAATAAAAAAACAAAAAATTGAAAATCAATTTTCTAATGCAGACATTACTTTAAAAGAAATAGAAAAAGTCAAACAAGTTCTAAAAAATAAATTAAGGAATATTTATCACACTAGAATCGAATATCCTAAGCTTTAATTTAATATAGAATTATTTGTTTATTTTATAGATCTGCTTTAGATTTGTTTGTATATTTTTTTGGGAGAGTTGCCGGAGTGGTTAACGGAACAGTTTGCTAAACTGTCGGTATGTAAATACCGCGTGGGTTCGAATCCCACATTCTCCGCAACGGGGTATAGCGTAGTTTGGTTATCGCGCCTGGTTTGGGACCAGGAGATCGTAGGTTCAAATCCTGCTACCCCGATTAAGATCACGTGGCTCAAATGGACAGAGCAACTGCCTTCTAAGCAGTAGGTTACAGGTTCGAATCCTGTCGTGATCATTTTTTCCCTTCTAACACTTCGTCTATCATACCATACTCTTTAGCTTCTATAGAAGTCATCCAATAATCCCTATCTGAATCTTTTTCTATTTTTTCAATAGGTAATCCAGAATGTTTTGATATTATCTCATAAAGTTCTTTTTTCAATTTTAAAATCTCACGAACTGTGATTTCAATATCTGAAGCTTGACCTTGCGTTCCTCCTATAGGTTGATGAATCATAACTCTAGAATGTTTTTGCCGATCTTTTATTTTTTCTCCTGCACAAAGCAATACAGCAGACATGGATGCAGCCATTCCAGTACAAATAGTTGCTACATCTGGTTCTACAATTTGCATGGTATCATATATACCTAATCCAGCATAAACATCTCCTCCTGGAGAATTAATGTATATTTGTATATCCTTCGTAGAATCTACAGATTGTAAAAACAATAGTTGAGCTTGTACTATATTGGATACTTGATCTTCTATTGGGGTTCCTAAAAAAATAACTCGGTCCATCATCAAACGAGAAAATACATCCATCTGGGCTACATTTAATTTTCTTTCTTCCACAATATAAGGAGTCATGAATTTAATATATTCATCAATTGTTAAACTACTAATTTTTTTATGTTTTATCGCATATAGTATAAACTCTTTTGAGTTTTTATGAGAATTCATTTCTTTTCTTTTATATTAAAACTTCCGTCAAAGTTACTTTCTTCTACATAAAATTTTAATAAAAAATATTGAAATTATAAACTTTTAATTTAAAAGCATTGATTTTGTACAAAAAATTAACAATACAAACAATTATATATTCTATAGGATTCATATTTCCTAGAATTGTTAATTATGCTTTTTTAAAATTTTTTACTCTTTTTTTTAAAAGAGAAGAATTTTCTCTTTATACAGATATGTATGCATTGTCTTTTATGGTCATAGGATTTCTTTCTTTTGGATTAGAAAACACTTACTTTAGATTTTTATATAAAAAAAATTATAATCAAGAAATTGTTTTTTCAACAGTAGTTATAATACAATTACTTATAAGTTCTTTTTTTTTAATAATATCTATAAATTTAGTAAAATATTTATCATCCATTGCTGGATATTATAATCATCCAGAATATTTTTTGATGTTTTTTTTAATCATATTCTTCGATACAATTTGTATTCTTCCTATGGCTTGGTTTCGTGCTAATGATAAACCTTTACAATATTCTACAATAAATATTACAAATATATTGATACAATCGTTTGTGATAATATATTTATTCTCTTGTTCTAATAATATTTATCAAAAAACTTTCTTTGTTTTCATTTTTAAATGGGTAGACTCTTTTACCGATAAAATCGGTTATATATTTTTTGCAAACATGATTTCTTCTTTAATTAATTTATTTTTGATACTCCCTATTATTTTAAAAAAAGTAACTATAAAAAAGTTTAACAAACTTCTTGCTATAAACATGTTAAATTATAGTATTCCTATAATGTTAGGAACTATCTCTTTTTCTATTAATGAAAATTTGGATAAAATTTTGATTAAAAGATGGGTTTCAGATGAAATTAATGGATCTTATTCTGCTTGTTACAAAATAGCTGCTTTCATGAGTATATATATCAGAATTTTTAGATTAGGGATTGAACCTTTTTTTTTTAAAAAATCTAGAGATTCTGATGCAATATATTATTATGAAGAAATCACTTATATATTTGTTTTATTGGGATTAATTTTTTATGTATTAATATGTGGAAATATTAATATTTTTATGAAATTTTTAATTGATAAAAAATATCATACAGCTATTTCCATTATTCCTATAATAATGATGGGGAATCTTTTTTTAGGAGTTTACACTAATTTATCTATTTTTTACAAAATTATAGATAAACCTATTATTGGGACTTATATATCTTTAATCGGAGTATTAATCACTTTTTTATTTAATATTATTTTTATTATTATTTATAATAGTTTTATGATTCCTGCTTGGGGGACTTTGATATCTTATGGGTCTATGTTGATAATTCTATACATTTGGGGTAAAAAACAATTTTTTAAATTTTGTAATAAAAAAATAAGAAATATTATAATACATTTTTTATTTGCACTTTTTATTGTTTTTATGATGAAAAAAAAAGTACTATTGAATTTATTTTTACAGTTTTTATATATGATAACTATTTTTTTATTAGAGAAAAAAAGATTGATGAACCTAATCAAATAAAAATAATATTTTGTGTAAAAAAATATGTAGATTAACTTTGATCGCTAACATAAAAGAATCTGTTTCTATTAAATTTTTGGAAAGAAAATTAATTTCAACGGGGATTCTTATTAAAACTCCTAAAAATACTAGACATTCTTTTTCTTTGATTAAAAAATTTATAGAATCTATTTGTATAATTCATATCACAAAAAACATAAAGAATAAAAAATATACATTGTATAATGAAATACAAATAATTGTCATCAACGTTTTTTTTAAAAATATAATGATTGAACCTAATGATGAATTAGGAATATTCGATCTTATCGAAGGTGTTAAAATAAAATGGGAAAAATGTTCAATTCTAAGTAGAAGTATAAGAGGAAGTAACAGTTTCGGAAGTACTGGAATATAATAAAAAAAACAAATGATATGAAAATTATAATCCCTATGGCGGGAAAAGGATCACGTCTTCTTCCTCATACTTTAAATACTCCTAAACCACTGATATATGTTGCTGGAAAAACAATTTTAAAAAGATTAATGGAAAGTTTATCTAAGCTTATTCAAGTTTTTTCTATACAAGAAATTGTTTTTATTATAGGAAATTTCGGGGAAAAAATAGAAAAACAATTAATTAAATTATCTCATGATATGAGTATAAATCCAATTATATATTATCAAATTATTCCACTTGGAACTGCAGACGCTTTGTTCAAAGCTAAAAAATCTTTAACAGGAGAACCAATTATCGTTGCTTTTTCTGATTCTTTATTCTATCATAATTCTTTTGATAAAGAAATCACTCATGATAATATTATATGGACAAAAAAAGTTAAAAAACCTCATTTATTTGGAATCGTAAAATGTGATCCTTCAGGAAGGATCACTCATTTTATAGAAAAACCAAATAATCATATATCTAATCTTGCAATTGTCGGATTTTATTATTTTAAAAATAGTTTGCTTTTAAAGGAAGAATTGCAATTTTTATTAAATCATAATATTAAAAATGAACAAGAATATCAACTAACGTCTGTTCTAGAAAATATGAGAAGAAAAGGTGAAAAATTTATTAGCAAACAAGTTGAAGAATGGATGGATTTTGGAGACAAAAAAAGAACTATTTCTTCAAATTCAAAATTACTATCTATAGAATCACAAAATTCAGAATTAATTCATAAAAAAGTTATTCTAAAAAATAGTTTAATTATAAAACCTTGTTCAATAGGAAAAAATACAAGTATTGAAAATAGTATTATAGGTCCTTATGTTTCAATAGGAGAATATTCAAAAATAAAAAATAGTAATATTAAAAAATCTTTAATTCAAAATTATACAATAGTTCAATATGCGAATTTGAAACATTCAATAATAGGAAATCATTCAATATATATAGGAGAAAAAACTAAAAAAGTAAGCTTGAGTGATTATTCTATTTTTAAATAGAATAAAATAATTTTTTATATTTAACAAAAATTCCATGGGTTTTATTTATACTTTTTCTATGATACTGGGTACTTTTGGAACCACAGAAATCGTGGTGATAGTCATACTTGCCCTTTTATTATTTGGAGGAAAGAAAATTCCAGAATTAATGAAGGGATTAGGTACTGGTTTAAAAGAGTTTAAAAAAGCATCTGAAGAAAAAGATTCAGAAACGGACAAAGAATAAAAATTTTAATTTTCATATTTACGTTTGTTTATTAGTACTTTTTTTCTAAAATTTTAGAAACTAATCAAACTAATAAATAATGGGAACGACAACGATAAGAAATATTATGTTTTTTATGTTCATCTTAAAAAGCCTGGCAATTCAATCTATATCAAAACCATTCTTAGAACAAAAAAATGTAATGAAAATGAACTTTCATAAAAATATTTCTAATCCAAAATTAGAAAATATAAATAACATACACAGTACAGAAAAATTATGGAAAAAAATGTTAGGAGGAAAGAAAAAATCCTTATCTGGAAAAAAATTATCTTTTCGTCCTCGTAATAATAATAAAAAAAATGCTGTCATTATCAATATCAAGACCGAAGAACTTCGATTAAGACTCAATTTTTTAAATCAAAAATCTAAAATTAAAATATTAAGATATAATAGTATTGTACATGCTTCTGTAGAAAGTTATCTTCGTATGAGTAAATATATAGGAAAAATTATTTCTTTGTCAGATTTTTACTTTCCTATGTTTGAAGAAAAACTTGAAAATTATAGACTTCCCAAAGAATTAAAATATTTAGCTATTATAGAATCCAATTTAAATCCAGTTGCCACTTCTAAAGCAGGAGCACGAGGAATTTGGCAATTTATGCCTGAAACAGGAAAAATATATAATCTTAATATTAACAATATTTATGATGAAAGAAATGATCCTATTAAATCTACAGAAGCCGCTTGTCGATACTTGAAATTTTTATATAAAAAAATAGGAAATTGGGAATTGGTTTTAGCTGCTTATAATGCAGGTCCGGGAGTAGTAGATAAAATATTACAACGGAATCATAACCGAAAAAATTTTTGGGAACTATGGGAATACTTCCCTAAAGAAACTCAAAATTATATTCCTAAATTTATTGCTATAAATTATGTAATGAATTATTATAAGGAACATAATATTTCGATATATCATTCTTCCCCCTATAGATATAAATACACAGAAACTGTATTAATTCCTATAAAAGAAAAAATTTCACTGAAATTTTTTGCTTATAGTTTAAATCTTTCTTATCAAGATTTAATTCTTATGAATCCGCAATATCTTGTAGATCTTATTCCTCCAGGTAATAAATTAAGATTCCCAAAAAATAAGATTTCTATTTTAAAAAAAAACTTCTCTTTCTTTTTTTTAATAAAAAATTACAAAAATTAACATAAATACATAATAAAACCATATTATGGATTATGAGTAATATGAGTAATATTAATTTTTTGAAAAAAAATTTATTCTCAAAGTTATGAACGAAAAAATTGAACAAAAAAGAAAATCTTTACAACTTCTTTTGGAACAAATGGATAAAATATATGGGAAAGGGACTGTAATGAAAATGGGGAATTCTCATATAGAAAATTTAGAAATTGTTTCTTCTGGCTCCTTAAGTTTAGATATTGCTTTAGGGATAAAAGGGTTTCCTAAAGGTAGGATTATAGAAATATTTGGGCCTGAATCTTCCGGAAAAACGACTTTAGCTTTACATGCTATAACTCAATCTCAAAAATTAGGTGGTTTTGCTGGTTTTATAGACGCAGAACATGCTTTTGACCCTACTTATGCTGAAAAAATAGGAGTCAATGTCAAAGAATTAATAATATCTCAACCAGATAATGGAGAACAAGCACTTGAAATTGTTGATAATTTAATTAGATCTGGTGTTATTGATATAATAGTAGTTGATTCTGTGGCCGCTTTAACACCTAAAAGTGAAATAGAAGGAGAAATGGGGGATTCTAAAATTGGGTTACAAGCAAGATTAATGTCTCAAGCTTTAAGAAAGCTAACTTCAAGTATAGGAAAATCTAAAAGCATACTTATATTTATTAATCAATTAAGAGAAAAAATAGGTGTTTATGGAAATCCAGAAGTAACAACTGGAGGAAATGCTTTAAAGTTTTATTCTTCAATACGATTAGATATAAGAAGAGGAAATCAAATAAAAAACGGAGAAAATATATTAGGAAATAAAACAAAAGTGAAAGTAGTGAAAAATAAATTATCTCCTCCTTTTAGAACTGCAGAATTTGACATTATGTATGGAGAAGGAATTTCTAAAATTGGTGAAATATTGGATATAGGGGTCGATTTAGGAATTCTTAAAAAGAATACATCTTGGTTTAGTTATGGAGATATAAAATTAGGTCAAGGAAGAGATTCAGTTAAAAAATTCTTGAAAGATAAAGAAAATATTATAGATGAAATACAAAAAAATATATACAAAAATATATGAAAATTACTTTTTTGGGGACCGGAACTTCTCAAGGAATTCCCGTCATTGGATCTAAACATCCGGTATGTTTATCTAAAAATTCAAAAGATAAAAGACTTAGATGCTCTGTTTTAATTGAAAAAGATCAAAAAAATTTCTTGATAGATTGTGGTCCAGACTTTCGTTATCAAATGTTAAGAAGCAATTATGAAAAATTGAATGCTATTTTTATGACACATGAACATCAAGATCATATAGGTGGATTAGACGATATAAGACCAATTAATTTTAATATGAATACGCCTATTTCTATTTATGGATTACGTAGAGTTATAGAAAATTTAAAAAAAAGATTTTTTTATATTTTTTCTGAAAATAAAAAATCAAATGTTTCAAAAATTTTTTCACATGAGTTAGATAATTACAAAGATTTTTTCTTAGTGGAGAATTCAAAAATTTTTCCTTTGTTTATATGGCATGGACATCTTCCTATTCTAGGATTTCGTATAGGAAATTTTGCGTATATCACAGATGCTAGTACAATTCCTATTCAAACCATACAACAATTAAAAGGGATAAATGTTTTAGTCTTAAATGTGTTAAGAAACATATTAAAAAAAGCAGAAAAAAACCCTTTTCCTTTCATGCTTTCTGACACTTTGAATATCATTCAAAAAATTTCTCCTAAAAAAACTTATTTGACACATATTAGCCATACATTTGGATTTCACGAAGAAATTGAAACACAATTACCTAATAATGTATATCTAGCTTATGATGAACTAATTATATATGAATAAATAAAAAAAAATACAAACAAGTCAATGCGAAAAACATTAAAAAAAATTCTTTTCTCCACAAAAATTACTTCTTTTTTATTTTTATTGTTAGCCTTATCTATGGCTATAGCTACTTTTATAGAAAAGAAGTATTCCACAAATGTGGCAAAAATATTTATTTATGAATCTATTTGGTTTGAAAGTATCATGTTATTTATCATAATCAATCTAATGGGAAATATATATAAATATAAATTATGGACTTACAAAAAATTCCCTTTATTAATTTTTCATCTATCATTTATATTAATTTTTATTGGAGGTATTTTTTCTAGATATTTTAGTTTTGAAGGGACGATGTCTATAAGGGAAGGAGAAACAAATGGAAAAATACTTTCTAGTAGAAATTACATAAAATTAAAGATAAGTCAAGGATCTTACAGTAAATTTTATCATGATCCTTATATTTTTTCTTCTTTTCATAAAGAATATCAGAAGGAATTTTTTTTTCAAGAAAATCCTTTGAAAATAAAAATTATAGATTATATCCCATGCGCAAAAATTTTTTTATCAAAAGAAAAACCTGTAGAAAAAATTATAAGAATAGTTTCAACAAATCAAAAAGAAAGAACAGAACATTTTGTTAAAAGTGGGGGAGTTACAAACGTGAATGGCATTTTATTTTCTTTTAATAAGAAAATTCCTTTTGGAATTATTCTTTTAGAAAAGAAAAATAAACTTTATATAAAATCATCTTTTTCGGGAAAAAGTATGAACATGATCAATCAACAAATTAGTTCTTTGTTAAAAAATGAATATAATGTATTAAAAATAAAACATTTGTATCAAATGAAAATTGATAAAAATAATGAATTGATGCAATGGGTTATTCCTGAAGGGGTTGTAGAAGGAAAATTAAAATATGTAAAATCATGCAATAATTATGAAGAAAAGAACCAATTAAGTGCTATTACAGCAAGAATTTTTTTCAAGAATCAATCCAAATTAGTAACATTTTTAGGAGGAGAAAATACAACAAATATGAGCCCTACTTTCTTTTTTAAAAATTATAAAATATCCATTGGATATGGTTCAATTTTTTGGAATCTTCCTTTTTTTTTGAAATTGAATAGATTCAAAATAGAAAATTATCCAGGTTCTGAATTTCCATCTTCTTTTATGAGTGATATAACATTAATAGATAAAAGCGAGAGAAAAAATCATTTCATTTACATGAATCATGTTTTAAATTATAAAGGATTTAGATTTTTTCAGTCAGGATACGATCCAGATGGAAAAGGAACTCATTTTTTTGTTAATAATGATTATTTAGGGACATTCTTTTCCTATATAGGTTATATTTTTATGAGTATAGGAATGTTTTTAACTTTATTTTGGAAAGGAACTAGATTTAGTTATCTAAAAAAAAAATTGAAGGATTTATCTTATAAAAACTATTCAATTTTATTATTTATTGTATTCATGTTGTTCAATCCCCATAATTTGGTATTTTCTCAAATCCATGAATTTAAAAAAATTCCTTTAGAAGATGTTTTTGATGGAATTCATATCCCCAAAAAACATAGTGAAAATTTTGGACGTTTATTAGTACAAGATTATAAAGGAAGAATTAAACCTATTAATACGATTGCAATTGAATTACTTAGAAAAATACACAAAAAAGATTCCATAGGAAGTTTAGATCCAAACCAATGGTTTATATCTATACATCAAGATAATATCTTCTGGACAAAAATTCCTTTTATTAAAGTCGATAAAAAAGGAGGACATAAATTTTTAAAAAAAATAAAGGCAAATAAACAATTTTACGTTTCCCTTATTGATTTATATTTTATAGATCCCAAAACTTCAAAGCTAAAATTTCTTTTACAAGAAGACTATGAACGAGCTTTTTCGAAAAATCCGACTCAAAGAAATGAATACGATAAAGCCGTGCTAAATCTTAGTGAACGTGTGGGAATTATACATGAAATTTTTCAAGGAAAATATATTCGTATTTTTCCTATTCCTCATGATAAAAATCATACTTGGTCTAGTTGGATTTCAACTTCGAATAAATTGAATTCTTTAGGTTTATCTATGTTTAATAATTATCTAAAATCTCTGTTATTGTCTCATAATGAAAAAAATTGGAACATCGCAGATAATGAAATTCAAAAAATACGATTACATCAACTTAAATATGCAAAATCTATTTTGCCTTCAGAAAATAAAATATTTGTAGAAATTATTTATAATAAATTAAATATATTCTATGTATTATCTTTTTTATATGCTTTTTTTGGAGGAATTATTATTATGAATTCTTTTTTTCTAATTTTTTTCCAAAAAAAATGGATGTATTTTTTTTCTAGAATATTTATTTTCATTTTATTCGTTCTGTTTATTTTAAATTTTTTAGGTCTAATTTCTAGATGGTATATTTCTGGACATGCACCATGGACTAACGGATATGAATCTGTACTTTTTATAAGTTGGAGTTTAATCGGGATAGGTTTTTTATTCTATAAAAATAAATTTGTTTCAGGAATTACAGCTTTAATTGCATCCATTTTATTAATGGTCGCACATGGAAATGTGATGGATCCAGAAATCACCAATTTGGTTCCAGTTTTAAAATCTCATTGGTTAATTATACATGTAGCAACAATAACATCAAGTTATGGTTTCTTTTTAACAGGAGCATTTTTGGGTTTTTTAGTATTGCTTTTTTTTATATTAAAAGCATGTTTTCGTAATTATAGTGACATCATTCATATCCATATTGAAAAATTGACTATTATTAATGAAATATGTTTGACTATAGGGCTTTTTTTATTAACCATAGGAACTTTTTTAGGTTCAGTTTGGGCCAACAATAGTTGGGGACGTTATTGGAGCTGGGACCCTAAGGAAACTTGGGCTTTGATTAGTATAATGGTTTATGCTTTTGTATTGCATATTCGTTTAATTCCATATTTAAAAAGCATATTTTTTTTTAACTTTTCCAGTATATTATCAGTTAGTTCGATTTTAATGACTTATTTTGGAGTAAATTATTATTTATCAGGATTACATTCTTATGCAAAAGGAGATCCTATTTCTATTCCTCATTGGATATATTATAGTTTGTTAGTTTTATTAATTATCACTATTTTATCTTATTATTCATTCAAATTTTATAAAATAAAAACATATAATAAATAAACAGTGAATTTTCATTCGTATTTTTTTAAAAAACATTTAAGAAAAAAAGAAAGTACTCTATTTAGAGATGCATTTGGAAATTTGCATTTCATAAAACGTTTTTTAATTTTTACTTTTGGATGCATTTCTTACAATCGTTATAATGGATTCAATCAGTTACATTTAGAAGGAACTGAATATATAAAAGATTTACCTGATAAAAAAGTTCTTTTTGTATCTAATCATCAAACTTATTTTGCCGATGTTTTTGCTATGTTTCATGTATTTTGTAGCGTAAAAAATGGTTTTATCAATAGTATTAAAAACCCTATTTATCTCTTAAATCCTAAAGTTAATTTATATTATGTTGCAGAAAAAGAAACTATGAATCAAGGGTTTTTAACAAAATTATTTACTTATTCAGGAGGGATTACTGTAACAAGAACTTGGATAAAAAAGAAAAAAAAGTTGATCGCTCCAGATATAGTATCTGAAATTAATCGTATGGGAATAGCTATCAATGATGGTTGGTTAATCACTTTTCCACAAGGAACAACTCAAGCTTTTGCTCCAGGACGAAGAGGAATCGTTCATGTAATCAGAAAGTATAACCCTATTGTTGTTCCTATTGTGATAGATGGATTTCAGAAAGCTTATGATAAAAAAGGAATTCGTATTAAAAAAAAAGGAGTTTTGCAAAAAATGAAATTTAAAAAACCAATTCAATTAGATTTGAAAAAAGATACAACAGATTTCATAATGGAAAAAATTATGGATGCTATAGAACAATCTCCAAAGTACAGATATACAGGAAATCATTTATAAAAATACAAATATAATGAAATGAAATATAAATTTATAAAAGATACTTTTCTCAATTTTTTTCAAAAAAAAGAACACAAAATCATTCCTTCTTATCCTATTTATTCAAAAAATGATCCTTCTATTTTTTTTGTTAATGCCGGAATGAATCCTTTTAAAGACTATTTTTTAGGGCATGTAAAACCTGAGTATCCTAGAATTGCGAATATTCAAAAATGTCTTAGAATAACTGGAAAACATAATGATTTAGAAAATGTGGGATATGACAATTATCATCATACAATGTTCGAAATGTTAGGGAATTGGTCTTTTGGGGATTATTCTAGGAAAGAAACCATAGAATGGGCTTGGGAATTATTAATCAAAGTATATAATATTCCCAATAAAAATATTTATGTATCTGTTTTTGTTGGAGATCAAGAAGATAACCTATCTATGGATAAGGAAACTTTCAAATATTGGAGAACTTTAATTGACGAAAAGAATATTCTTTTTTTTGGAAAAAAAGATAACTTTTGGGAAATGGGATTAACAGGCCCTTGTGGTCCTTGTTCAGAGATTCATATAGATTTACGTAATGATAAAGAAAAACAAGTATTGCCTGGTAAATATCTAATTAACAAAAAACATCCTAAAGTAATAGAAATTTGGAATCTTGTTTTTATAGAATTTATACGAAAATCAGATGGAACATTAAAAAAACTTTCTACAAAACATGTAGATACAGGAATGGGGTTGGAAAGATTATGTATGGTTTTACAAGGAAAAGTTTCTAGTTATGAAACTGATATTTTTTATCCTATTATTCAAGATATAAAAGATTATTTAGGAAATATTTATAATGAAAAGAATTTTGATCAAAAAGTGTCTTTACGGATTATAGCAGATCATTTAAGGGCTATTGTTTTTTCTATTTCAGATGGGCAATTACCATCCCATAATGGGGCCGGTTATGTGATTCGAAAAATACTAAGGAGGTCCGTTATTTGTGCCAGACGTTTTTTTGATCAAAAAAAACCTTTTATTTATCAATTTGTCAATTCTTTGGTAAGAGAAATGAAAAGTTCTTTCCCAGAATTAGAAAAGAAAAAAAAATATATACAATACATTATCAATGAAGAAGAATTATCCTTTCTCAATGTAATTGAAAAAGGAAGCAAAAAAGTTCAACATATAATTAATAAACATAAAGAAAAAAAAGAAAAAATTGTTGATGGAAAGAAAATTTTTAAATTACACGATACTTATGGATTTCCTATAAAATTATCTAAAATATTAGTTGAAAATAGTAATTTATCTATTGATGAAAAATCATTTCAAAAAAAATTGTTAGAACAAAAAGAAAGATCCCAAAAAGAAAATAACTCAATGATAAAAAAAGATTGGATTAAAATCCATGATAATTTTCATATCAATCAAAATTTCGTAGGATATAATTGTACAGAATGTGATATTTTAATATTAAAATATAGGGAAGTAGAAAATAAATTAAAAAAAATTCATTATTATGAATTAGTTTTTTCTCAGACCCCTTTTTATCCTGAAGGTGGAGGACAATTGGGAGATGTGGGCATTATAAAAAATGAATTTGAAAAAATTGATGTGTTCGATACTAAAATTGAAAATTCCATTATTATACATCATGTTCAAATATTACCTTCAAATATTTTTTCTTCTTTTAAAGCCATCATAAATCAAAATAGAAGATCAAAAATAGAAAAAAATCATACTTCTACTCATTTACTACATTTTTCTTTAAAAAAAGTTTTAGGAGATCATATTCAACAAAAAGGCTCTTATGTAGGAGACGATTATCTAAGATTTGATTTTTCTCATTATAAAAAAATAACATATCAAGAATTAAACGAAATAGAAAATTTCGTTCAGGAACTAATTTTTTCTGATCTTTTATTAGAAATAAAAACGTTTAATTCTTTACAAGAAGCTAAAAAAAATACTTCATTTGATTTTCATGGGATAAATGAAATATTTCAAGAGAAATATAAACAAAAGGTTAGAATTATTACTTTTGGGAAATCTTCTGAATTATGTATTGGGACACATGTTAAACGTACTGGATTAATTCATATTTTTGAAATATTATCAGAATCTTCTATATCACATGGAATACGTAGAATTAAAGCTATAACTGCTAAAAAAGCTGTTCAACATTTGAAATCTATTCGTGATCAATATCAATCTTTGAAAAAGATAATGAAATCCCCAGAATCTCCCATAAAAAGTTTGTTAATTTTGCAAAAATCTAATGAAAAATTAAAACAAGAAATATCCAAAATAAATTTACAGAAAATAAAAATATTAAAAAAAGAATATTCTTTGAAAGCAATACAATTATCATCTTCTATAAAATACATATGTGAAATTGATCCTCATGAAGAAAAAGAAATAAATATTATGAGAAAAGTAGTCTTAGACTTAAGACATGAGATAAATAATTTGTTTATGATTATAGGGTTTACAAAAAATAAAAAAGTGATTATTTTTATATCTATTTCTGATTTTGTTATCAAAAATAATAATATTCATGCTCATAAGATTATATGTGATATGGCTGCTTATATACATGGAAAATATTGGGGTAATTCTTCTTTCGCTACAGCTATAGGGACTAAAAAAGATGGATTGAATTTAATTTTAAAAGATGCAATTGCGTGTCAGAATCATTTAAATCATCAATAAACTTTGATAGATATTTAAAATGCTTAAATTTGAAATAAAAAAATGAGTATATGAATGATAGATATTCTTTTCTAAATGCCATTCATTTTAAAGATATAGAATTTCTATATAATAAATATAAAGAAAATCCTAATTCAATAGAATCAAGTTGGAGTGCCTTTTTTCATGGATTTGATTTTGGAAAAGAAAACTATAAAAATATTCAAAATGTTATAGAATCAAAAGATATACAAAAAGAATTTTTAGTATATGATTTAATTCATGCTTATAGAAAAAGAGGCCATTTTTTCACAAATACAAATCCTATTTTACAAAATAGAAAAAAGCATATCCATTCTTTAGATTTGATGAATTTTGGATTATCTGAAAAAGAATTAGATACATATTTTAATGTTGGAAAATTAATAGGGATAGGGAAAACTTCGTTAAGAAATATAATTCATCATTTAAAAAAGATTTATTGTGGATCTATAGGAATAGAATATATGTATATTTCTGATCCTGAAAAAATTCATTGGATTGAAAAATGGTTTTTTAAAGAAAAATTACAATTTTCTACAGAAGAAAAAAAGTTTTTTTTGAAAAAATTAAATGAAGCTGTTACTTTTGAAAATTTTATTCATACAAAATTTGTAGGTCAAAAAAGATTTTCTATAGAAGGAAATGAATCCACGTTACCTGCATTAGAAGAAATGATAGAATATACATCCGACAGATATCTCACAGAAGAATTTATAATTGGAATGTCACACAGAGGTCGTTTGAATATTCTTTCTAATTTTTTTGAAAAAAATTACTCTCAGATATTTATTGAATTTCAAGGAAAAGAATATAAAGAAAAAAATTTTTCTGGCGATGTTAAATATCATTTAGGATTTTCTAAAAAAAGAAAAACTCGCAAAGGTAAATATATTAAACTAAATTTAGTCCCTAACCCTTCTCATTTAGAATCTGTGGATGCTATTGTAGAAGGAATTACACGTGCCAAAATAGATATTACTTATAATCAAAATACCAATAAAATTATTCCTATTTTAATACATGGAGATGCAGCTTTATCCGGTCAAGGAATTGTATATGAAGTCCTTCAATTATCTCAATTAAAAGGATACAAAACTGGAGGGACAATTCATATTGTAATTAATAATCAAATAGGATTTACCACAAATCCTAGTGAAGGTCGTTCCAGTATGTATTGCACTGATATAGCTAAAATACTTATGTCACCAGTGCTGCATGTAAACGCTGATGATGTGGAATCTGTTATTCGAGCTATTTATTTTGCTGTAGATTTTAGAATGCGTTATCAAGAAGATATTTTTATAGATTTATTGGGGTATAGAAAATATGGACATAATGAAGGAGATGAACCTAGATTTACTCAACCTTCTTTATATAAAGTTATTTCAAAACATACTAATTCTTATGAATTATATAAAACAAAATTGGAAAAAGATAAAATTGTCAGTCATAATGATATAAAAAATATGAAAAAGGAATATGAAAATATTCTTAATGTGAAATATCATGAGGCCAATCACATTAAATGGAATGTGTTGAATTCTTTTTTAGAAGAAGAATGGAAAGATATTCCTATCGTGTTTAATAATGAAGAAATTTTAAAAGAAGTAGATACACGATTTTCTATCGAAAAAATTATAAAAATATCCCATAAAATTTTTTCCCTTCCCAAAGAGAAGAAATTTTTTAGAAAAACGGAATTCATTTTTAGAAAAAGATTAGAAATGATAAAAAAAGAATTGGTGGACTGGAGTATGGCGGAATTATTAGCTTATGGGTCACTTTTATATGAAGGATATCATATTCGTTTATCAGGAGAAGATGTAGCAAGAGGCACATTTTCTCAACGTCATGCTGTTATTAAAACAGAGAAAGAAGAAGAAATTATTCTTCTGAACCAAATTTGTGAAAAACAAGGAAAAATACAAGTTTTGAATTCTCCTCTTTCAGAATATGGAGTTTTAGGCTTTGATTACGGATATGCCATGTGTTCTCCTCATGTTTTAACTTTGTGGGAAGCTCAATTTGGAGATTTTGGAAACGGGGGACAAATCATTATAGATCAATATATTTCTTCTGGAGAAAAGAAATGGAAAATTAGAAATGGAATTGTATTGTTACTTCCTCATGGATATGAGGGGCAAGGGCCTGAACATTCTTCTGCACGTATTGAACGTTATTTACAACTTTGCGCAAATAATAATTTATTTGTAGTTAATTGTACTACCCCATCTAATTTTTATCATCTTATAAGAAGACAAATGAAATTAAAGTTCAGGAAACCTCTTATCGTTTTCACTCCTAAAAGTTTACTTAGAAACACAAAATGTTTATCCACAATAAAAGATCTTTCCACAGGAATATTTCAGGAGATATTAGATGATCCTTATGTAAAAAAAGTAAATAAAATTACAAAATTAATTTTTTGCTCTGGTAAAATATATTATGAATTATTGAACAAAAGAGAATATATTCAAGATGAAAAAACAGCATTGATTCGGATAGAACAAATTTATCCATTGAAAATGGATGAGATTAAAAAACTTATAGATAAATATGAAAATAAGAAAGAAATTTTTTGGGTGCAAGAAGAACCAGAAAATATGGGATTATGGAGTTTTATTTTAAATAAATTAGGAGGTATCATTTCATTTAAATTAATAGCTCCATCTGAAAGTTCTAGTCCATCTACAGGATCTTATCCTGATTTTTTAAAAATTCAAAATAAAATATTAAAAAAAGCTTTTTTTTAAAATATTTCAATTATGATAATACAGATAAAAGTCCCTTCTCCAGGAGAATCAATTACAGAGGTTGAAGTTTCCGCATGGCTTGTAAAGAACGGAGATTATGTTCATAAAGGCCAAACAATAGCAGAAATAGATTCAGATAAAGCGACTTTAGAAATCTCTGCAGAAGAAAATGGAATAATTACTTTAATGATAGAAAAAGGAGAAAGAGTAAAAGTTGGAGATGTTTTATGTATTATCGATTCTTCAAAAGAAAAAATAAAAGAAAAACAAGAAAATGTTATTTATGAACAAAAAAATCCTGTTGAAAAAGATCCTATCAAAACTTCTTTCAAAATTCCTTCTCCAGCTTCAAAAAAAATTTTAAATGAAAAAAATATTTCTATAGAATCTATTCAAGGAACTGGAAAAGATGGAAGAATAACAAAAAAAGACTGCATTTCTCATTTAGAAAAATTAGAAAAAAATGAAACATCTTTTATTTCTAATATGAACAGACCTATTTATAGATCTAAGACAAGTATCCCTCTTTCTTCTTTAAGAAGAAAAATTTCTGAAAGGTTAGTTAATGCAAAAAATCAGACCGCTTCTCTCTCCACATTTAATGAAGTAGACATGCGAGAGATTTTTATTATTCGAAAAAAATATAAAGATATTTTTAAGAAAAAACATGGAGTCAATTTAGGGTTTATGTCTTTTTTCACTCTTTCTTGTGTTAGAGCCCTGCAACTTTATCCAGATATTAATGCGACGATTAGTGGAGAAGAAAAAATTCATTTTGAATATTGTGATATTAGTATTGCCATATCTGGTCCTAAAGGATTAATGGTCCCTGTCATTAGAAATGCAGAATATTTATCATTTCGTGGAATAGAACAAGAAATATACAAGTTATCAACACGAGTTCATAATGGAACAATATCTATAGATGAAATGACGGGGGGGACTTTTACTATTACTAATGGAGGAGTTTTTGGATCCATGTTATCAACTCCGATTATAAATCCCCCACAAAGCGCTATATTAGGAATGCATAAAATTATGGAAAGACCTGTAGTGATTAATGGTTCGATTGAAATACGTCCTATAATGTACTTAGCTTTATCTTATGATCATAGAATAATTGATGGAAGAGAATCTGTAGGATTTTTAGTATCTATAAAAGAATCCATAGAAAATCCTGTTAAATTTTTGATGGGAGGAAATGAAGAAAATATTTATAAAAAATTAGAATTGTAAAAATCATGAAAATTTTTTGAATAAGGATTATTCGTTTAGATTAAAATTTTTTTCTAACATAAGGATTAGGTTTATTTATATTTCCTATATTCATTTTTTTCATTTGTATTTTTATGATTTGAATTTGGTTATGTAATAAACCAGAAATATCCATTTTTTTGGCTTCTAACAGTAGAAATTCAGCTTTTTTTTTATTTCCTTTTGATAAGGACGCTATTGCTAAATTTAATTTTGCAATAGCTATATTTTGTTTAAATTTTAATCCTAAATCTAAAGCTTTCTGCATATAATTTTCTGATTGAAAAATATTATTTTCTGAATATAAAATTCCATTCAAAAAATAATAATAAGCCATTTGATTTTTAGTGAGTTGTAATTTAGGATTTTTAATGTGTCCTAAATATTTTTTCAATCCTTTCATATCTTTTTTCCGTATTTTAAAAAAAGCTAATAATAAAAATTCATTTCTAAAAATAAAAAAAACAGGGATTAAACTTAATAAAAATAGTATATATCCATACGTATAATTTTTTATAAAAAATAAAAAAATAGATACCAATAAAATGAATATAAATAATGTTAATTTTGAATATTTACTCATGATTTATGTTATTTTTCAGAATAAATATGTTTCTCTTTAATCCAATTAATAAGATCTTGATAATTTGTATCATTTAAAGTATGTCCAGATTCATATTCTTTATAAAATAAAGAAAGGACTTTTTTTTGTTTTAGAAATTTCAATCCCTTTTTTACCCAATCTACAGGGATTATCGTATCATATTTCCCATGAGATATGAAAAATTCTAAATCTGTATAATGATTTATTTTTTTTGGAAAAAGACTATTTTCTAAATATCCACTTAAAGCAATTACTTTTTTTATTTTATCAGAATTTTTTAACGCAATAGCATAACTTAGAATAGCTCCTTGGCTAAAACCACATATCCATACTGGATTTTTTTTCAATTTATACTCTTTTATGGCTTCATGTATAAAAAATGATATTTTGTCAATAGTTTTTTTTGCCTGTGTTATATTAATGAATTTTTTTTCGTTATCAAAATCTATATCATACCAAGAGTATTTTCCCGTTTCAATAGAATAAAAACCTTGAATACTAATTATAAAAAAATCTTCTGGAAGATCTTTTTTAAAAGAAAAAAGATCTTTTTCGTTACTACCATATCCATGGATCATTAAAAAGAGAGTACTTTCTTTTCCACTTACAGGTTTTTTTATAATATGTTTAATAGAAAGTTTATTTTTTAAAAGCATAAGACATTTTTATTTATCAATTTTATATATTATACCATTTTCTATTTTTAGTTTTTCATCAGCCATATTTGCTAACTGTAGATTATGAGTGACAATTAAAAAAGTTTGTTTGAATTGATGATTCAGTAAAGAAAAAAAATTGTGTAATTCTTCTGCATTTTTTTGATCCAAATTACCAGAAGGTTCATCCGCAAAAATTATTTTCGGATTGTTTATCAAAGCTCTTGCTACAGATAATCTCTGTTTTTGTCCTCCAGATAATTCTTCTATCTTTGAATTCTCATACTTATATAGGTTAAACTTTTTTAATAAATTTATAGCTTTTTTTTTAACATATTCTTTATTTTTTTTATTGATAAGACCTGGTAAACAAATATTTTCTAATACAGTGAATTCGGGAAGAAGTTGAGGAGTTTGAAATATAAAACCTATTTTTTGATTTCTTAAACTAGAAAGTTCGTCATCTGTCATAGATAATATTTCTTTCTTGTTTATTTTTAAAATAGTTTTTATTTTTTTATTTATGGTTGGTTTTTCTAAAGTCCCTAAAATATGTAATAAAGTACTTTTTCCTACTCCTGATTCTCCCAAAATACATACCATACTTCCTTCTTTTACCATTATATTCACTCCTTTTAAAATTTCGTTTTTTCCAAAAAATTTGTAAATATTTTTAGCCTGAATCATTTTTTCGTAAATTTAAATTTCTTCTTTCTTAATTTAAAAAAGAAATTATAAAGCTAAAAAAACGTCATAAAAATAAACGAATTTTAGTAAAAATTTAATTTAAAAATTATTTTACATGAATTTATATGAATACCAAGGTAGAGAAATATTGAGTTCTTTTTCAATTCAAGTTCCTTATGGAAGATTAGTCTCTTCACCTGAAGAAGCTGTAAAAGTAGCTGAAATTATTTTCAAAAAAACTAATAAAAACTCTTTAGTCATTAAAGCTCAGATTCATGCTGGAGGTAGAGGAAAAGCTGGTGGTATTCAAATAGCAAAAAGTTTAAATGAAGTTTATGAAAAATCAAAAAACATTTTAGGAAAATTTTTAGTGACTCCTCAAACTTCAAAAAAAGGAAAATTAGTTAGAAAAATTTTATTATCTGAAGATGTTTATTCTTCTGAATCTAGCCCTCCCATAGAGTATTATTTGTCCATATTATTGAATCGTGATATAGAAAAAAATATGATTCTTTATTCTATAGAAGGAGGGATTAATATAGAAGAATTATCAAAAAAAAATCCAGATAAAATATGTGTAGAAGTAATAGATCCGATATTAGGACTTCAATTTTTTCAAACAAGAAAAATAGGTTTTAATTTAGGAATTTATAATAATGAATCTATAAAAAATTTTAGTATTTTTCTTTTTTCTCTTTATAAAGCTTATATAACTTACGATGCTTTATTATTAGAGATTAATCCTCTAATAAAAACATTTGATAATAAATTTATACCAGTTGATATAAAAATTGTTTTGGATAATAACGCTTTGTTTCGTCATAAAAAATATGATTTGATTCAAATAGATGATATAGAAATTATTGAAAAAGAAGCTATTGAATCTAAGTTAAATTTTTTAAAGTTGGAAGGGAATGTAGGATGTATGGTAAATGGGGCTGGATTGGCAATGGCTACTATGGATATGATTAAGTCTTGTGGCGGAGTCCCTGCTAATTTTTTAGATATAGGAGGTTCTGCTGATAGAGAACGTGTAGAAAAAGCTTTTTACTTGATATTAAAGGATAAATCTGTAAAAACAATATTGATTAATATATTTGGAGGAATTGTACGTTGTGATACAGTTGCAGAAGGAATTATAAATTCTTTTTCTAAAATTTATCAGGATATAGAGATCCCTGTAGTTGTTCGTTTACAAGGAACAAATGAAAAGGTGGCAAAAAAATTAATTAGAAAAAGTTTATTACCGATCTATTTTACTGATACTTTGAAAGAAGCATCTTATAAAATTCAAGAAATTTTGCATTTAAAATAAGATTTATTTGATTTATGAATAACAAAATTTTTTCTGTATTATCTGAAAAATATAAACCATTAAAATGGAATGAAGTAATAGGACAAAAAGATATAATTCTTGTTTTAAAAAAAGCAATACAAGAAAATCGTTTATCTAAAATTTTATTTTTTTTGGGTCCAAAAGGAGTAGGAAAAAGTACATGTGCACGGATTTTATCAAATGAATTAAATTCTTTTTCAGGATTAGAAGATTTTTCTTTGAATCGATTTGATATCGATGGTTGTTTTAATAATTCATCTGAATATATTTATAGAATCATAAATCAATCTCGTTTTGTTCCTAGAATAGGGATGTATAATATATTCATTATTAATAATATACATATGTTTTCTCTATATTTTTTCAATATTTTTATCAAATTTATAGAAGAGAGACATCCGCATATATTATTTATTTTTTGTGGGGAGGAAGAAAAAAAAATCCCAAAATTGATTTTATCACATTGTCAAGTGTATGAATTTCAAGCTATTTCCACGAAAGAAATTTTTATACATTTGAAAATGATTGCGGAAAAAGAAAATTTAGAAATAGAAAACGAAGCGTTATTGATTTTGTCGAAACATGCAAAAGGATCTATTGGAAAAGCTGTTTATTTATTTAATAAATTAATTTTGTATAGTGAAAACAAAATATCCAAAGAATTCCTGATTCAAAAATTAGGAATTATTGACATTAAATATTATTTTAAGATAGTAGATTGTCTTTTAAATAAAAAAATGCATGAAATATTTATTTTGTTGGGTCAAATTTTACAAAAAAAAACTGATTGTTATAATTTAATTATAGGATTAATTAAACATTTTAGAAATTTATTTTTATCTAAAAATAATAAAACCATTTCTATTCTAAAATTTAGAAAGGGGATAATATTCTCTTATATTACGCAATCAAATAAAATTTCATATTTTTTTTTAATGAATGCTTTGAAGATTTGTTTTAGACTAAAAAAAGAATATGAAAAAATTCATCAAAATCATCGATTGATAATTGAAATCTATTTAATGCAATTATCATATTTATTTTATAATCATAATTATAATCATAATATGATGAAAAAATTGAACTTTTACAAAAAAATTGGAAAATTTATACAGAAATTTTCTGGTAAAATAAATCCTGTTCATTTATATTTTTTAAAAAATGAGACACAATTCAAAATGGAAAAAAATAAAATATTTTTTATAATTCCATATAAATTAGAAGATCGAAATCTTTTGTTAATTCAAACATATTTTTTGAAGTATTTTAAAGAAAAATTCAATGATCCATATTTAGAATTTGAAATTGTGAAAAAAAATTCAAATACGATAAAGCAATATAATCTATTATATAAGAAAAATAAATTAGTAGAAACATTAGTAGAACGATTGAATTTAAAAATTTCTTCTTCTGAAATATAATTTGTATAAATGAAAGAGATATTTTATCTTTTTTTATTTATTTAATGATTTTAATTTATGATTCATTATTCTTATTATTCTCCAAATAATGTAATTTCTTTATCTTCTGTTTATTCCGATGAAGATATTGAAAATGATAGTTCTACTTCTTCTTATGGGTTTGGTGGAAGTGGAACAGGTTCTGGTTATTATGGGGGGGGAGGCTCTTCAATCAGAAGTAAAACTCCTGTTCTAGATAATTTTGGAAGAGATTTAAATTCTATGGCCATGGAAGGTAAGTTGGATCCAGTAGTAGGAAGAGATAAAGAAGTAGAACGTGTATCCCAAATATTGAGTAGAAGAAAAAAAAATAACCCTCTTCTTATAGGAGAACCTGGTGTAGGTAAATCTGCAATTGCTGAAGGATTAGCATTACGTATTGTACAAAAAAAAGTTTCTAGAGTATTATACAATAAAAGAGTGGTTGTATTAGATTTAGCAAGTTTAGTTGCTGGAACTAAATATAGAGGACAATTTGAAGAAAGAATGAAAGCTATTATAAATGAATCAGAGAAAAATACAGGATTAATTCTTTTTATAGATGAAATTCATACTATGATTGGAGCAGGAGGGACTACAGGATCATTGGATGCTTCAAACATATTTAAGCCGGCTTTAGCAAGAGGATATATTCAATGTATTGGCGCAACTACACTTAATGAATATAGACAATATATAGAAAAAGATGGAGCATTAGAAAGAAGATTTCAAAAAATTATTGTGCAACCTTCTTCTGAGAAAGAAACTATAGAAATTTTAAAAAAATAAAAGGAAAATATGAAAGTCATCATAATGTTCTTTATACAGAAGAAGCGATAAAAGCTTGTGTGCATCTTACTGTACGATATATTGTAGATCGTTTTTTACCTGATAAAGCAATTGATGCTTTAGATGAAGCAGGGTCTCGTGTTCATATAAAAAATATAAAAGTTCCACAGGAAATAGTTCTTTTAGAAAAAGAATTAGACAGTATTCGAAAAGAGAAATCTAAAATGGTTAAAAGTCAGAAATATGAAGAAGCGGCTCGTTTGAGAGATACAGAAAAACGTATAGAAAAACAATTAATCAAAGCCCAAAAAGAATGGGAAGAATCTTCTAAGAAGAATAAAGAAATTGTGTCAGAAGAAAATGTTGAAGAGGTAGTATCTATGATGAGTGGAGTTCCAGTAAACAAGATCGCTCAAGCTGAAATGAAAAAATTGAGCAAAATGATAGATATATTAAAAGAAAAAATAATAGGACAAGATGAAGCTGTTGAAAAAATAGTCAAAGCAGTTCAAAGAAACAGAACTGGATTGAAAGAACCTAATTCTCCTATAGGTTCTTTTATTTTTTTAGGACAAACAGGAGTAGGAAAAACTTATTTAGCAAAAATTTTTTCTAAAGAATTATTTGATTCAGAAGAATCATTAATTCGTATAGATATGAGTGAATATATGGAAAAATTTTCTGTATCTAGATTAATAGGAGCCCCTCCAGGTTATGTGGGTTATGAGGAAGGAGGACAATTAACAGAAATTATACGTCGTAGGCCTTATTCTGTAATATTATTGGATGAAATAGAAAAAGCGCATCATGAAGTATTTAATGTATTATTACAAATATTAGATTATGGATGTGTAACAGATAGTATTGGTAGAAAAATAAATTTTAAAAATACTGTAATTATTTTTACTTCAAATGCAGGAACACAACAATTAAAAGAATTTGGTCAGGGGATAGGTTTTTATACTCAGGCAAGAAAACTTAATAATCATATTAAATATGTATTAGAACAAGCTTTAAAACGAACTTTTTCTCCTGAATTTTTAAATAGAATAGATGATATCATTATTTTTAATTCTTTAACAAAAGAGGACATATCAAGAATTACTCGTATAGAATTAGGAAAAGTTATTTTTCATGTATCCAATTTAGGTTACCAATTAGTGTTGTTTCCTAAAGTAATAGATTTTATTCAAAAAAAAGGATTTGATCAAGAGTATGGAGCACGACCTTTAAAAAGAGTGATAGAAAAATTTATAAAAAATCCAATATCAGAATATATAATCAGTGAAAAATTAAAAAAAGGAGATAAAATTTCACTAAAAATGAATACAAATAATGATAACGTAGAAATTTTTATTTCTAAAATAAAATGAATTTTATTTCAAAAAAAATAAAAATTATTGAGAAAATATTGAATTTTTTATATCCTAATCCAATTAGGACTTTATATTATATTAACGAATATACTTTACTAATATCTATAATATTAACTGCTAGAAGTCAAGAAAAAAAAGTGAACGAAATTACAAAATTTCTATTTCAGAAGATAAATTCCCCTATGGATACAATTTGTATTTCTATTGAAAATATAAAAAATATTATAAAAAATATAGGACTTCATCACACAAAATCCAAAAATATTTATGATTTATCTGTAATATTAGTGAAAAAATATAATGGAATTATTCCGAAAAACATTTCGGAATTAAAATCTTTACCTGGAGTAGGGCACAAAACCGCATCTGTTTTTTTATCTCATGTCTCTGATGAATTTGTATTTCCTGTGGACACTCACATTCATAGAATGATGTTTCGTTGGAGGTTGAGCAATGGAAAAAATGTTAAACAAACAGAGAAAGATGCAAAATGTATTTTTAAAAAAGAAAATTGGAAAAAATTACATTTCCAAATGATTTCTTATGCCAGAGAATACTCTCCATCTCAAAAATGGGATACCAAAAAAGACATCATATACCAGGAATTATTAAGAAACAATTTAATTTTTAATTAAAAAGGCAAATCATCAAAATCATCGGAAGACAAAGAAGAAGATGGAGTAGAAGAAGTCTTATTTGAAGTTCCTGCAAAATAATGTTCTATTTTCCATCCTTGGATAGAATTAAAATATCTAACAATTCCTTTAGGATTTGTCCATTCTCTTCCTCTAATATTAATAGATATTTTTATTTTATCTTTTAATTTTATATTTTTTAATAAATCTACTTTATCTTGAATAAATTCAATTAATACATTTTGAGGATATGGTTCTTCAGTGGTGATAACTATTTCTCTTTTTTTAAAACCGCTATCAAATTTTTGAACATCAAATAATTTTTTGACTATTCCTATGATTTCCATGAAGATTAAAATTTATTTTTTTTTACTATTGTTCTTTTTTTTTAGAGTTTCTCCAATTTGGTTAGAAATATTAAACGAAGTGATCATATTGTTTAACATTTCACTAGCTGATCCTGGTGAGTTAGGTAATAAAATCAAATTAGTGTTTCCACTTTCTCCCATAGATTGAAGGGTATCATAGTGTTGTGTTACAACAATCAAAGCGGAAGCTTCTTGTGAATTAATTCCTACATTATTTAATACTTCTACTGATTCTAAAATTCCTCTAGCTATCTCTCTACGTTGATCTGCTGTTCCTTTTCCTTGTAATTTTTTACTTTCAGCTTCAGCTTTAGCTTTAGCCACAATTTGTATCCTATCAGCTTCGGCTTTGTATTCCGCAGCTACTTTTTCTCTTTCAGCTGTATTAATACGATTCATAGCTTGTTTTACTTGTTCATCTGGATCAATATCTGTAACTAATGCTTTAATGATAGAATATCCATAATCTAACATAGACCCTTCCAATTCTCCCTTAACGGCTAAAGCGATATGATCTTTTCGTTCAAAAACATCATCCAAACGCATTTTTGGAACTTCAGCTCTAACCACATCAAATACATAAGAAGTGATTTGAGCATGAGAATTATCCAATTTATAAAAAGCTTCATATACTTTATCCTTAATTACTTTAAATTGAACTGACACTTTCACTTTAACAAAAACATTATCTTTTGTCTTTGTATCTACTAATACTTCCAATTGCTGAATTTTTAATGTAAGTTTTCCTACTATATTATCTACAATGGGGACCTTAAAATTTAATCCAGCATAGCGAATGCTATGAAATTTTCCCATTCTTTCAAGAATTGCTGCTGTTTCTTGATTCACTATAAAAATAAAACTAGAAAAAAAAGATAAAATTAAAATAGCTAATATTCCATAAAATAGTAAACCGAAAATACTCATATATTAAAAAATTTTATAAAAATCCTAGTTCTAAACGAGCTTCCTCGCTCATAAATTCCCGACTCCAAGGCGGATCAAATGTTAAAACTACATTTACTTCTTTTATTTCTTGTATAGATTCAACTTTTTCTTTTACTTCTAAAGGTAAACTTTCTACGACTGGACAATTAGGTGTAGTTAAAGTCATTGTTATTTTCACTTTTTTTCCGGAAATTTTAATATCATAAATTAAACCTAACTCATAAATGTCTACTGGAATTTCAGGATCATATATGCTTTTCAATATAGAAATAATACGATCTTCTAAAGAAAAATTTTCATTATTCATTTTTTTTCTTTCTTTATTAAAGATCCAAATTGATCAAAATAACGAACAGGATAACCTAATTTTTTAATTCCAGGTAATATATCATTCGCTTTTCCAACAATTATAATCCTTCCATTTTTTGTTAAGAAAAATTTACGACATGATTGATATATATTATCTATAGTAACTGATTCGATTCTATTCAAATAATTTTTATAAAATCCATTTGGAAGATTATTTTTTAGTTCACATATAAAGAGATCACTAATTCTATTAGGATCTTCGAAATCAAGAATAAATTGACCGCTCAGTTCTTTTTTTTTGATATTTAATTCCTCAAAAGCGATTTTTTGTTCTGTTATTTTCACTATTTCTTTTATAATATCTTTTATAGCATTTTCTGTGACTTCACTTCTTACTTGAGTGTAAACTGAAAAATAACCAATATTTTTATCAGATTTTAAAATAGAATAAGCTCCATATGTATAAGCCTTTTTTTCTCTAAGATTTAAAAATAAACGACTTTGAGGCCCACCTCCTAAAATTCCATTTGCTAACATAGAAGAAAAATATTCAGGATCATTTTTCTTTAAGCAAATTGGACCCCCAAAACAAATAGAAGATTGTGTTAAAGAAGGAATATCCACTATATCTATTTCTATTTTAGATGGAATAAAATATTCTTTTGAAATAGGATTATCTATATATAACTTTTTTTCCCATTTAGAAAAATAAATAGAACATAATTTCTCTACTTCTTTTTTAGAGATATCTCCTATGAAAGAAAGATAGGATATATTTGGGATATAATATTTTTCGTATAATTTTTTCAAATCATAAAGAGTAATGTTTTTAATTGTATCATGAGTTTCATATTCTCCATAAGGATGATTTTTACCAAAATATAAAACATTTCTGACTCTTTGTAAAATAGCATTTGGATCTTTTTCTGAAAGACGAATATCTGTAATTCTTTGTTTAATTATTTTATCTAATTCTTTAGAATTATCAAATTGACTATTCATCAAAATATCACTTATTATAGATACAGATTTATCTAGATATTTTTTCATAGTAAAAATAGATGTTTCAGAAAAAGAAGTATATAAACTACACCCCATATAATCAATAATATCGTCTAATTCTTCTTTCGTATAATTTTTTGTTCCAGAACGGAGCATTTGACCAAAAACTTTTTTAATTCCAGCCTTATCTTTTTCCAAAAATGGTTGACAATCTAATTCTAATCCAATTCGAACTAAAGGAAGTTTATGATTTTCAACAATCAGAACTTTTAACCCATTTTTCATTTGAAAAAACTTAGGTTTTTCAATATTTATAGTAGTTTTTCTTTTGAGAGATTGAGGGGGGGTATTACGATTAAATATATGAGCAAACATAATTATTGTATGAAAAAAAATTATTATAGTAAAGATAATTTTTACAAGTTTTACAAGAAATTTATTGATCTGTGTTATTGTTATTTGGAACATTATATAAACGAACTCTATTGTTTTTATTGAAATATTTATTAGAAACTCTTTTTATATCTTCTATAGTTATTTTTTGATATTTTTCTATATCAGTATTAATTAAATCAGCATTATGATAATACAAATGATAATGAGATAAATTTGCAGTTATTCCACTCATAGAATAATTGTCAGAAATAAACTTTTTCTCAAAATAATTTATTTGTTTTTCCAATTCATATTGTGTTATTCCTTTTTCCTTTAAAACATTTATTTCTTCATCTATCACCTTTGTTAATTGATCTAATGTGACTCCAGGATTTATTAATCCATATATAATGAAAATACCATAATCTTCCATAGGATCTAAAAATGAACCAGCATAAGAAGCTATTTGTTTTGTATTTACAATATTTTTCATAATACGAGAACTTTCTCCAGAAGATAATACGTGATCAATGATTTTTAATACATAAGAATCTTTATCTGTAAGTTTGGGGACTCTATATGATAAAAACACTCCAGGTACTTTGGTATTTTTATCTATATAAGTATAAAATATTTCTTTTTTTATTGGTTCTTCTTCTATTTTTACCATCCCAAAATTCATTTTTCCTTTAGGAATCGATTCAAAATATTTTTTTATCAACATTCTAGCTTCATTTAGATTAAAATCCCCTGATACAACTAAAACAGCATTGTTTGGAACATAATAAGTTTTGTAAAATTCCTTATAATCTGCTTCTGTTGCGGTATCTAAGTCTTCATCGAATCCAATAATTGGATATTTATATGGATGTTTTTTGAATAATAAAGAAGGAATAATTTCCGTAATTGATTTTACATATGGTTGATTTTCCACACGCATTTTTTTTTCTTCTTTTACTACTTCTCTTTGTACATTAATGCTTTCCTCATCAACTTTGGCATGAAGCATTCTTTCAGATTCTAACCATAAAGCGAGTGGAAGGCGATCAGATGGTAATATCTCGTAATAACAAGTCTCATCATGATTTGTATAAGCATTATTTTTTCCTCCATTATAAGCTATATACTTAAAATATTCTCCTTTTTTAATATTTTTAGATCCCTCGAACATAAGATGTTCAAAAAAATGAGCAAAACCCGATCTACCAGGGTTTTCATTTTTACTACCTACATGATACAAAACGGAAATAGAAACTAAAGGGTTCGTATTGTCTTGATGTAAAATAACATGTAGTCCATTTGACAGTTTTTCTTCGAAAAACTTAATTTTATATAATTTCTTGGAGTAATTAAAGTCCTTGGAATCTAAATGATTAAATAACATAACTGATGATATTAAGAAAAAAATGTAAATCCTATTCATGAAACAAAGTTAAAGATTCAAAAAAGAAATTTACGAATTTTTTTTTCCAAAAAATGGGATTTTTTTCTTTTATTCTATTTTTGTGGTATAAATGAATTAATTCATTATGATTTATAGTATGAAAAGAATTTCGTTTTTTACTTTTATTCTTTATTTTTTTTTAGTAGGAGTAGGAAAAGGAAAAGTAGAATTAAAGAGTGATATAATAAAAGGAGATATTAATAATGGAGTTGAACTTTTTAAAAAAAATTGCACAGCATGCCATTCCATGGATTTAGAAAAAAAAATGATAGGACCGGCTTTACATGGAGTTACTGAAAAAAGAAGCCGTAAATGGTTACAACAATGGATTAAAGATAATAAGTCTTTAAGAGAAAGTGGGGATAAAGAAGCTTTGGAGATTTATAAGGAATATGAAAATATAGAAATGAATTCATTTCCTCAATTATCAGAAAAACAGATAGATGATATATTATATTTTATAAAAAATCCAGATTTAATAAAAAAAAAAGAAAATGAAACCCACGAAGTAAATCATAATGAAATTGCGGACTCTGAAAAAGAAGAAAAAAAATTTTTAGTAAAACTCATTATTTTTTGTTTTTGTATTTTATCTTTAATTTTAATTTGGATTTTGTATAGGATCCAAATCCTTGTAAGATTAATCAATGAAGGCGAAACAAAAGCCTCTGCTTTTAGTAAGAAAAATTTTATAATCAATTTTCTTTACAAAAGAATATTAGGAAATAACAAAAAAAATGGTATTTATTTTCTTGTTTTACAGGTTTTTTTTTGTTATTGGGATTATATGAGACTTGGAGTTATCATGAAAATAGATGTAAATAAAGGATATAAACCTGAGCAACCTATTTATTTTTCTCATAAAATTCATTCTGAAATTAATAAAATTGATTGTCAATATTGTCATTCTTCTGCCAAGTATGGTAAAGTATCTGGAATTCCTTCAATTAATGTTTGTATGAATTGTCATATTACTATTAATGAATACAATGGAGATTATTTGGAAAAGGGAAAAAGTCGAGAAGAATATAATCAAGAAATACAAAAAATATATCAAGCTGTAGGATGGGATACGAAAACAAGAAAATATTCTAAAAAAACTAATCCCATTAAATGGATTCGTATTCATAATATGCCAGATTTTGTCTATTTTGATCATTCTCAACATATCATAACAGGAGAAAAAACAATAAAAAATAAAAAAGTAAATTTAGTTTGTAATGCTTGTCATGGAGAAGTTCAAAAAATGGATACAGTGGAAATGTTTAATAATTTCACTATGGAATGGTGTATTTCTTGTCATAGAAACGTAGAAATAGACAATAACAATCAATATTATAAAAAATATTTTCCTAATGAAAAAAAAGATAAAATAACTGTTGACATGGTAGGAGGTGCAGAATGTGCTAAATGTCATTACTGAAATAAAAATTATTATGAAATCAAACAAAAAAGGAAAAATATTTGAATATAATCCCATCAAAAATCTACTTAAAGGAGAAACATCCAGACGTGATTTTCTTAAATGGGTGGGTTTTAGTACAGCTTCAGTCACTTTAGCCGCTTGTAAAGGCCCAGTAATTAAATCGATTCCTTATGTGGTCAAACCAGATAATATCACTCCAGGAATTCCGAATTATTATGCATCAACTATGATCGACTCTTTTGATATAGGAAGTGTTTTGGTTAAAACAAGAGAAGGTCGTCCTATAAAAATAGAACCCAATTCTTATTCTGAATATTTTAATACAACTTCTGCAAGAATACAATCTTCTTTGTTATCTCTTTATGATGAAGAAAGATTAAAAAATCCTTTTTTAAAAGGCAAAGAAAGTACTTGGAATAAAATAGATAATTATGTGATTTGGCATTTAAAGCATTTATCTCAAACAAAAAAAGATATAATTTTTCTTTCTCATTCTTTTCCAAGTTTTTCCACAAAAAAATTGATTCAGGATTTTAAGAAAAAATATCCTAATACTAAATGGATAACTTATGATCCTATTTCATATTCTAAAGCTCTAGATGCGTCAAAAGAAATATTTGGAATCCGCGGTTTTCCTGTCTTTAATTTGAATAAATCAGAATTAATAATTTCGTTTGATGCTGATTTTTTAGGAGATTGGAGTCCAGAAAATATGGCTAAATCTTATGTTCAAAATAGAACACCTCAAAAAAATATGATGCAACATATTCAAATAGAAAGCAACATGACAATAACTGGAGCAAATGCAGATATTCGTTTGGCTAAAAAGCCTTCTGATATAAAAAAAATGTTATTTGAAATTTTTCAAAAAATTTTTTTTGGAAAAAATTCTAATGATAAAAATGTGGACAAAATAGTTTCATTGATAAATAAAATGGGGTCTAAAAGCGTTATTTTTGCCGATGGAGATCAAGAATCTTATGAATTATCTTTTTTGATTAATAAGAAAATTAATAGTCATGCATTACAAAAAAATAGTTTTTTTTTCTCAAAAGAAAGTAATGATGATGAATTCGAAAATTTTTTAAAAAATTTAAAGATAGGAAATATTGGAGGTTTATTTATTCATAATGTAAATCCTATTTATAGTCTTCCATTATCTATTCATGAAAAAGTAAAAAAGTTTATAAAAAAAATACCTTTAACAGTTTCTTTTTCTATGAATAAAGACGAAACCAATGAAGTGATGGATGTGTTAGCTCCTATTCCTCATTGGTTAGAAAGTTGGGGAGATACTTATCCTGTAAGTAATATTTATACATTAATTCAACCTACTGTTCAACGTATTTTTAACACAAGACAATTTCAGGATTCTTTAATTATTTGGGGGGGGATGAAAGAAAAAAATTTTTATGAATATTTAAAGAAAACTTGGATAAAAAATATTGTACCTAAATCTAATGTTTCTTCTTTTAATGAAGCTTTATTTCTCGGGGTAGTAAAAATTATAAATCATAATGCAATTTCAAATAATTATTCGAATAACAATAAGATACAAGAATATGAAAAAAAAATAGGAAATAAAAAAATAGAAAAAAACTTTGAACTCAGATTATACACAAAAATTAGTATGGGTGATGGTTCTCAACATAATAATCCTTGGTTACAAGAACTTCCAGACCCGATTACACGTAGTACATGGGATAATTATTTAACTATATCATATTTTGATGCAAATAAAATGGGATTAAGGAATTGGAACTCAGGAGATGGTTCTTTAAATGGAAACTGTGTAGATTTAATTCAAAACGATAAAACGGTCATTCAAAATATTCCTGTTTTGATTCAACCTGGACAGGCTATAGGATCCATAGGGTTAGCTTTTGGTTATGGTCAAAAAAAAGGAAAATTATCTAAAATTGTTAACGGAAAAAATGCTTATAGAATTTATGAAAATTTTTTGAATATACAAAATAATATACAGATAAAAAAAGTAGATAAAATACATAAATTTGCTTGTGTACAACTACATCACACAACGGTAGGAAGAAATTTAGTAAGAGAAACAGATTTAGATAAATTTTTAAACACACCCAGAGAAATTTGGAATGAAGAAGAGAAAATTTTAACTCATAAAGGAATGATTTCTTTGGAAAGAATATCTATTTGGAGCCAAAATTACAAAAAAAATAATAAAAGTAAAGAAAAAAAGAATGGACATCATTTTAATTTATCTATAGATTTAAATGCTTGTATTGGATGTGGAGCTTGCATAATAGCATGTCATTCTGAAAATAATGTTCCTATTGTTGGAAAAGAGGAAATAGAAAAATCTAGAGATATGCATTGGTTACGTATAGATAGATATTATTTTTCGGATCAAGAAAAGAACAATAATGAAGAAAACATTTATAAAAATCCAAAAGTATCTTTTCAACCTATCATGTGTCAACATTGTGATCATGCTCCTTGTGAGACTGTATGTCCAGTTGGAGCGACTACTCATGGGAAACAAGGTCAGAATATGATGGTTTATAATCGTTGTGTGGGGACTCGTTATTGTGCAAATAACTGTCCTTATAAAGTTAGACGATTTAACTGGTTTAATTATGTTAATAATCAAAAATTTGATTTTAATATGAATAATTCTTTAGGAAAGATGGTTTTAAATCCAGATGTCGTAGTTAGAACTAGAGGTGTAATGGAAAAATGTTCTTTATGTATACAAAGAACACAGTACGTTATAGGAGTAGCAAAAAAAGAAAATAGAGAAATTAAAGATAAAGAATTTGAAACTGCTTGCAGTATTTCTTGTCCTACCAAAGCTATAACTTTTGGAGACACGAATGATTCTACAAGTCTTATTTCTAAGAAAATAAAAAATCCTAGATCTTATAAATTATTAGATTTTATAGGAGTCAGACCCAATGTATCTTATCAATTGAAAATTAGGAATAAAAAAAATGAAATAGATAAAATGAAATAGATAAAATTATGTTAAATCATAACGAATCTCCTATAAGAAAACCCTTGATTTTAGGAAAAAAAACATATAAAAATATTACCGATGACATATTCAATCCTATAAAGAATAAAGCTGGAAATTTATGGTGGATATCTTTATTTCTTTCTATTTTAGCTTTTTTGTGGGGATTGGGGTGTATTTTTTATACAATCGGAACAGGTATAGGTGTGTGGGGTTTAAATCGAACAATTAATTGGGCTTGGGATATTACCAATTTTGTTTGGTGGGTTGGAATTGGTCATGCTGGAACTTTGATTTCAGCTGTTTTATTATTATTTCGACAAAAATGGCGTTTATCTATTAATCGTTCAGCAGAAGCAATGACAATTTTTGCAGTAATACAAGCTGGATTATTTCCTATAATTCATATGGGAAGACCATGGAATGCACATTGGGTGTTACCTATTCCTAATCAGTTTGGAACTTTGTGGCCCAATTTTAATTCGCCTTTATTATGGGATGTATTTGCAATTAGTACTTATTTTTCTGTTTCTACAGTTTTTTGGTTTATGGGATTAATTCCAGACTTTGCTATGATACGAGATCGTATTTCAGATCCTTTTCAAAAAAGGATATATAGCATTCTTAGTTTTGGATGGGGAGGGACCTCAAAAGATTGGCAAAGGTTTGAAGAGATATCTTTAATTTTAGCTGGTTTATGCACTCCATTGGTATTTTCTGTGCATACCATAGTTTCTTTTGATTTTTCAACTTCTGTCATAAAAGGCTGGCATAGTACAATATTTCCTCCTTATTTTGTAGCAGGAGCTATATTTTCAGGATTTGCTATGGTACAAACTTTATTAGGTGTTGCAAGAAAAGTTCTTTCTCTAGAAAATTATATTACCAGAAATCATATCGAATATATGAATATGATTATTTTATTAACAGGGGGAATTGTTTTATTGGCTTATATTTCAGAATTTATTCTTGCTTGGTATTCAGGAGATCCTTTTGAAAAATTCATTTATTTTTCTGTAGAAGCATCTAAAGGTCCATTTTGGTGGGCTTTTTGGGCTTTGATTATTTGCAATGTTATGATTCCTCAATTTTTATGGATTAAATCTGTACGAAGAAGTTTTTTTTGGTCTTATTTTATAGCTATTATTATAAATATTGGAATGTGGTTTGAAAGATTTGATATTATTGTTCTAAATCTTAGTCATGATTATCTTCCTTCTTCTTGGACTGGTTTTGTCCCTTCATTTGTAGATGTCGGTATTTTTATAGGAACTATTGGCTTATTTTTTATCCTTTATTTATTATATATACGTGTTTTTCCTGTGATTTCACAATCGGAATTAAAAACAATATTAAAATCAGATCATGATAAAAAATAACGAAATGAATACATATGTACATGCATTATATGATAATGATTATACCCTTATAAAGAGTATAAAAATTATACAATATCATAATTATGATATACATGAAGTTTATTCTCCTTTTCCTATTCATAATTTGACTGAAGTGTTAAAATTAAAAAAAACGAATTTATCTTTTTTATCTTTTATATATGGATTATTAGGTTTTTGTATGGCTTGTATATTAACTTGGTATACTATGATTTGGGATTGGCCTCAAAATATTGGAGGAAAACCCTCTTTTTCTTGGATAAGAAATTTTCCTTCTTTTATTCCTGTTATATTTGAATTATCAATTTTTTTTTCTGCACATTTTATGTGTATTACTTATTTGATTCAATGCAAATTATTTCCAGGACGTATATCCAAAAATCCGGATCCCAGAACTACTGATAACATGTTTTTGATAGAAATTTATACGGAAAAAAATATCACTCAATTAGTAGATCTACTCAAACAATATGGGGCAATAGAGGTAATTATAAAAAAATAATATAAGTTGAATTATGAATAAATATTTTTATAGATTTATTATTTTAAACATAATATCATCAGTATTTTTTTTAGAATCTTGTTGGTTTGACAAAACGAAACCCAATGTAGTATATATGCCTGACATGTATTATTCAGAAGCATATGAACCTTATTCTGATCCTGATTTTAATAATCAGAATAATAAAAAAATAAAAATTCCTCTATTTAAAGAAAAAACTTCTTCATTATTTCCAGTAAAAGGAACTATTTCTAGAAATTATTTGTTTTATAATTTTACAGATTTTGAAAATAAAGGATTGAATGATTCAAAAAATATCATTCAAAATCCATTGCAAAACAATCATTTCGAAAAAATGAAAGTTACAATAAAAAAAGGAGAAAAATTATATAAAATTAATTGTTCTATATGTCACGGTAAAAATGGAGATGGACAAGGAGAATTAGTAAAAAATGAAAAAATTTTAGGAGTCCCTAATTATAAAGATAGAGACATAACTATTGGAAGTATTTATTATGTTATTACATATGGAAAAAATAATATGAGTTCTTATGCTTCACAATTGAATGAAACAGATAGATGGAGAGTATCAGAATATGTTATGTTTTTAAAAAAAAATAAATAAATATGATGCATCAGTTTTATAAAATGAATAAAAAAATTATTATTCTTATTATAATGGGTTTTGTTTTTATTTCTTTAGATAAAGTATTTATCGGAAATAATAAAAAAATTTTACCTTTCGCAGGAATACAAAAAAAATATGATCTTCCAAAAGATCATGAACATAAACCTGAAACAACATTATATATTTCTATTTTTTACTTTACCTCTATATCTTTAGGAGCATTATTTTTTTTGGGGATACAAAATGTATCTCAATCAGGTTGGTCCATTGTCATTCATCCTATTATAGAGGAAATTTCATCTTTTATTCCATATGGGGGGGGCATAATTCTTATTATTTTATTATTAAATACAATGGATATTGTGCATATATTTCATTGGATGAATTCAGATTTATACAATCCTACTTCTTTAAAGTATGATAAAATTATTGCGAGTAAAAAGTTATTTTTTAATATTCCTTTTTTTTTAGTAAGAAGTATAATTTATGTGTTGGGGTGTAGTTTTTTTTGTTTTAATATTAAAAAAATATCTTATACATTATATATGTCATATTCTTTGAATGATTATAGAAAATTATATTTAATATCTATTATTTTCATTATATTTTTTTCTATAATTTCTATATTCATGACATGGGATTGGGTAATGTCTTTAAATCCACATTGGTTCAGTACTTTATTTAGCTGGTACGTTTTAAGTGGTTTTATCATAACAGCCATAAGCACTATCACAATCATATCTATTTATCTTAATAAAAAAGGATATTTACCCTTTTTTAATAAAAGTCATTTACATGATCTAAGTAAATACTTATTTTCTGGTAGCTTATTATGGACATATCTTTGGTTTTCACAATTTTTGCTTTATTGGTATGGAAATATTCCAGAAGAAATCATATATTTTATAAAAAGAGAAGACATTTATCATTCCATACATTTTTGGATGCTTATTCCTAATTTTTTAATTCCTTTTTTTGGATTAATTAGTAGTAAAAATAAATCGAATTACAAAATAGTATCTTCAATATCTATAATATTATTAATTGGACATTACATAGATATATACAATTTAATAGCTCCAGATCTTAATATTAAAGTTTGCCTATTTGAAGTAATAGGTTCTATATTAATAATAGGAGGATTTTTTATTTATGTTTTATTTTCAAATTTTATAAAAAGAAAATCTCTTTCTTCTGAAGGAAATCCTTTTTTTCAGGAAAGTAAAAACCATAAATATCCTTAATTTTAATTAGAATATGAAAAAAATAACTTAATCTTATTTTTTATCCTTTACAAAATTCATAATAGATTTATTAGAACCAAAAAGAGTTAAGATGTCTCCTTCCTGTAAAAGAGTATCTCCTGTAACCAATCCTATGACTTTTCTTGTTGAAGTTCCTTTAGAAGACATTGGTTTTTTAATATCTCGTATTACAGTAATTAAAGATACTGAATATTTTTGTGTCAGTTTTAAACTTTTAACAGATTTTCCACTAAAAGAATATGGAGAAAATACTTCTGCTATAGAATGCTTATTGTCTATTCTAAAATAATCTAAAGCGTAATTAAAAGATATTTGTTTGGTCAATCGAAACGCGGCGTCTTGTTCTGGATGAACTACATCATTAATGCCCATAGCTTCTAATATTGTATCATGTATTTTAGATAAAGATCTACTAACAATTCTTAAATGCTTATATTTTTTTAATATAGCTGTAGTCACTATTGATGAACCTTCGTTTTCTCCAATAGCTACAATCCCCAAATCTGCTTGTTGAATTGGTAACACTTTATAAGCCGCTTCGTTATTGGCATCCATACATACTACATTTGCTATATGATCTTTTAATAAATCTACTTTTTCCATCTTATGATCTATGCCAAATACTTCATGTCCATTATCAGTTAAATTAAGAGCCAAAGATCTTCCAAAATTTCCTAATCCAATAATTATAATCTTCATATTTTTTTGTATTTACTGAATTTTCTTATTTCTTTATCAATTAATAAGAATATTTCCTTTAGGATATCTGTAATAATGATGAGAGTCAATTTTATTTTTTCTTAATAAACCAATCATGACATTCAATACACCTATTCTTCCTAATAACATTAAAAGTATTAAAATTAATTTACTTCCATTGGATAAATTGGAAGTAATTCCTAAAGATAATCCTGCTGTAGAAAAAGCTGAAACGACTTCAAAAGAAATAAACAGGATATTTTTTTCTGGATCCAAAAAAATTATAATTAAAATACTTATATATATCACTATTATAGATAACATAATGATTGAAAAAGATAATCGAATAGATTCCGCAGATATTTCTCTTCTCTGTATTTCTAATCTATTTTTTCCTATAGACAAAGAAATAATATTCATTAATGCTAACGCGAAAGTGCTTGTTTTAATTCCTCCACCAGTAGAAGCTGGAGAAGCCCCTATCCACATCAAAAAAATAGTAAATAAAATAGTAACCGGTGTTAAAGCATTCATATTTAATACATGAAACCCCGCTGTTCTAGATGTAGCTGAGGAAAAAAAAGAAGCTATCCATTTTCCATAAAATGAAGAATGTTCTGAAAGAGAAAAATGGTATTCACTAATGTAATAAAAAACGGTTCCGAAAAAAAGGAGAAAAAAAGTTGTTAGTATAACGATTTGTGTATTTAAAGTTACCACATGTGCAGGACATCGTAAATCTTCATCTTTAAAAATTTTCAAAAAATATTTTTTGATAGTTAACCATATGTATGTAAAAAAATTAAATAAAATATTGAAACCTATACCTCCTAGTATTAATAAAAAAGCAATAATAAGTTGAAATAAATAATTCAATCTTACAGATTGTGAATATAAACCTTGGCTTAAGGTAGAAAAACCACTATTACAAAAAGCAGATATAGAATGAAAAATAGAAAAAAACAAGATACTATCAGATTCTATAGTATTTTTATTATTTTTAACAGAAAAATAAATGAATAAAGCTCCTATAAATTCCACTGTTAGAGTAAACATAACGACTTTCACTGCTAAACTAAGAACGTTGCTTGTTGTTTTTGTATTCAAAAAATTACTAACAAAAATAGCTTCTTTAAAAGAAAATCCATCTCTAAAAAAATAACTAAAGAAAGAAGTTATAGTTAAAATACCTAATCCTCCTAATTCTATTAATATAAGTATAAAAACTCTTCCTAAATGTGTAAAATCCTTTGCTGTATCTAATACGACCAATCCTGTCACACAGACAGCACTGGTAGAAGTAAACAAAGCATCTATGAATGATATTTTTTTTACTGTAGATGCAGGTAACATTAATAAAATAGATCCCAAAAAAGATAAAAAAACAAAACTTGTAATAAATATGAAAACAGGATTATGTATTTTGACATACACGATTCGCATAAAATAAGTAACACGAATCAGTATGTATAGAATTAAACTAATAAGTGCGGATATTTTTATATCTGAAGTCATTTTTCCATTATCATAAAATAAAATTTTTATAAAAGAAAAAATAAGAGAAAAAATCAATATCAAAAAGGATAAAAAAATCATGGATCTATAACCTTTTTCAAGGTTTTTATCAAAAAGAATAAAAAAATGTAAAATACTTATTATTGATACAATTCCTAAAATAATTTCTACATTAAAAAATTGAAAAGTATTCCATCCTAAAGAAAGAATTATATAAATAAATATAATTGGAGTAAATATCCCCAAAAAATTCTGTAATCTAATTTGGATCATAATTTTTTATGAAATACTTTTTAATTTTTTATAATACAAAATAATCAGATTCAATAATTATCGGTGGAGACTTATAATATTTTATCTGATTTTAATAATTTTTTTTATTTATATATTTATAAATAAAAAGGAATAAATTTTTCTATATCATTAAATTTTTTTTCGCAAAATTTTTTGTAAGATATGTAAGACATGTCCATTGCAGATGGAATTTTGTATAAAAATTCATTTTTTCCGAAAAAAAATTTTCTGTTATTAATAGGAATATTTCCTACAAAATAGACTTTATTATATCTTAAAAAAGATTCAAAAAAATTATCGTCTAATTTTTTTATTTTAATAGGATTCAATCTTTCTTTTAATTCATTAAATAACGAAATATAAAAAAAATCAGATTTAGCATGTATCATGGGAATTAAAAATCCTTTTTTTATGTTTATTTTGCTACTCATTACAGTCAATGAATCTATAGATAATAAAGGAATATCCAAAGAAGAACATAATCCTCTAGCAGAGGACGCTGCTATTCTCAGAGAAGTATAAGATCCAGGCCCTTTGCTTACACAAATAGATTTTAAATCCTTAATATGAATGCCGGAAATATTTATAGCATATTGTATGAATGTATGCAATTTTTCTGAATGAAGATATTCTTCAGAATTTTCTTCTACACAAGTTAGACTTGTTCCATTTTTAGCAATACAGACTGAACAATTTTTTGTAGAAGTTTCTAAATTTAAAATTAAAGACATTATTAAATTTTTTTAAATATTCAAAAAAATAAAAAGAAAATGATAAAAGCAGAAAAAATAATTAAATATATTGTTTCTTGGTTAAAAGAATATATTCAAAAATATCAATCTAATGGTTTTATTATTGGAATATCTGGAGGAATCGATTCTTCAGTCACATCTTTTTTAGTAGCTATGACAAGATTTCCTACTCTTATGTTAGAAATGCCTATTTTAGAAAATAAAAATTTTTTACCTATAAAACATGCAAAATTTTTGACAAAAAAATTTTCTAACGTTTCTTATCTTAAAAAAGACTTATCTATTTTGTTCCAAACTTTTTGTCATGTAACTAATGGGATTGAAAGCTCAAAACTATCTTTAGCATTAGCTAATGTAAAATCTCGTATTCGTATGTTAACTTTATACTATTATGCGAATGTTAAAAATTATCTTGTTGTTGGAACCGGAAACAAAGTGGAAGATTTTGGAGTCGGTTTTTTTACAAAATATGGAGACGGAGGAGTAGATTTACATCCTATAGCTGATTTAACTAAAAGTGAAGTCCGTTTTATAGCTAAAAAATTAAATATCATTGATGAAATTCAAAAAGCAAAACCAACGGATGGACTTTGGGATGATCATCGATCAGATGAAGATCAATTAGGGGCTACTTATGAGGAATTAGAATGGGCAATGGAAGTTATGAAAAAAAAAGATTACACTTTTTCTGAAATGGAATATCAAATTTTTAAAAAATATCAAATTTTACATAAAAAAAATTTACACAAGATGATTCCTATTCCTGTATGTAAAATACCTGATCAAATAAAAACAGGAAAATGAAAATTCTATTTTTGTTTTAAACAATCTCATACAGAATCGTTTTTGTAACTTTGTTTTTCAAGGATTAAGTTCATTTTATGATGGAAGAAAAACATAAAAAAAATTTAAGAAAAGAAAAATTAAATTGTATTTTCAATCATTCAATCAATACAGATCGTTTTTTACAGAATAATGTTTGTTTTGATAGTGATGAAAATAAAATTGAAAGAATCGAAAAACATTTTTTTCAGATTATGAAAATTTTAGGTTTAGATATGAATGATGATAGTTTACGTAAAACACCTAAACGGGTGGCAAAAATGTTTATACAAGAGATATTTAGTGGTCTAAACTCAAAAAATATACCTAATTTTTCCATTTTTGAAAATAAATATAAATACAATCAGATGTTAATAGAAAAAAATATAACAGTTTATTCTACTTGTGAACATCATTTCCTTCCTATAGTAGGAAAAGCTCATGTAGGTTATATTTCTAACGGAAAAGTAGTAGGTCTTTCTAAAATCAATAGAATTGTAAATTTTTATGCCAAAAGACCACAAGTTCAAGAACGTTTAACAATGCAAATTGTCCAATCTTTGCAAAAGATGTTAGAAACACAAGATGTTGCTTGTGTTATAGAGGCAAAGCATTTATGCGTAAATTCTCGTGGAATTAAGGATATAGATAGTAGCACTGTCACGACTGAATTAATAGGGGCTTTCAAAAAAAATTGGGAAATTCGAAATGAATTTTTGCATTATATTGGAATTTCTTAAAAAATGGAGGAAAAAAATTATTCGCATAAAAATAGAAATCATCTAAAAATATATAATTCTTTAACAGAAAAAAAAGAATTGTTTCGTCCTATTCATAAAGAATATGTTGGAATTTATGTATGTGGACCAACAGTTTATAATCATTTGCATTTAGGAAATTGCAGAACTTTTATATCGTTTGATATTGTTTTTCGTTATCTTAAACATTTGGGATATAAAGTTCGTTATGTTAGAAATATTACTGATGTTGGGCATTTAGAGAACGATAATTATGATGCAGAAGACAAAATTTTAAAAAAATCTCGTATAGAAGGATTGGAACCTATGGAGGTGGTTCAAAAATATACTCTTTCTTTTCACAATTTATTAAATATTTTAAATGTATTACCTCCAAGTATAGAACCTACAGCAACAGGCCATATTATAGAACAAATAGATATGATTCAAAAGTTAATTCAAAAAAAATTAGCATATGAAATAAATGGGTCTGTATATTTTGATTTAAAAGAATATAGAAAATCATATCCTTATGGTGTGATTAGTAAAAATAAAATTGATCTACTTTATCATAAAAAATTAAAATTTTTAAAGGAAAAGCGTGGATTTCAAGATTTTTCTCTATGGAAAAAAGCTCATTCTCGTCACATTATGAATTGGAATTCTCCATGGGGAAAAGGATACCCCGGTTGGCATATAGAATGCACTACTATGAGTATAAAATATTTAGGAGAAACTTTTGATATACATGGAGGGGGGATAGATCTAAAATTTCCTCATCACGAATGTGAATTTGCACAAGCTATAGGAATTTATAATAAAAGTAATTTTGCGCATTATTGGATGCATGCCAACATGTTAACTTTGAATGGAAAAAAAATGAGTAAATCTACAGGAAACTTTTTAGAAATAAAAGATATTATTTATGATCAAAAAATTTGTGGAAAAGCTTTTCCCCCTAATATTTTTAGATTTTATATTTTACAATCTCATTATAGAAACGTAATGGATTTTTCCTATAAGGGGCTTATAGATGCTGAAAAAGGATATCATAGAATCATAAACTCTATAAATGTTTTAAAAAATTTTGAACAGAAAACATCAAAATATATATTAAAGAATCACAATATTTTCAATGTTCATCATTGGATAAATATTTGTTATCAAGCTATTAATGATGATTTTAATACTCCTTTATTAATAACTCATTTATTTCAAGCTTCTATTCATATTATGAATTCTATTCAGAATATAGATCATATTAATTTATTAAAAAAGTATATGATTCATTTTGTTTTTGATATTTTAGGAATTCAAGAGATCAATCATCATGAAGAAAATTCTATAAAATTAAAAATACTTATTAAAAGACTAATAAAATTTCGTACAGAGGAAAGAAAACAAAAAAATTGGATTGTTTCAGATAAAATTCGTCAAGAATTGTCTTATATAGGTGTTTCATTACATGACAAAAAATTGTTACAATGATTTTAAGGCTTGATCAATATCTTCTATAAGATCTTCTACATTTTCTATCCCCATAGACAAACGGATGAGTGAATCTTGTATTCCTGCATGAATTCTCACTTCTACAGGAGTCGATTTATGAGTCATAGTTGCTGGTTGACAAATCAAACTTTTTGTACCCCCTAAGCTTTCTGCCAACTTAAATAAGTTTGTAGAAGTGACTACTTTTTTCGCTGATTCTATTGTATCTTTTTTAAGACTAAAAGAAACAATTCCTCCAAAATATCGTTGTTGTTTTAACGCTATAAAATGATTTTTATGATGCGATAATCCAGGGTAATAAATTTGATCTATTTTATCATTGTTCTCTTTTAAAAAAGAAGCGATTTGAAATGCATTTTGAGATTGTTTTTTGATACGTAAATATAATGTTTGACTTCCTCTTATCGTCAACCAACAATCAATAGGAGATAGAACCCCTCCAGTTGCATTTTGAATATATTTTAATTTTTCATACAAGTCTATATTTTTCACAGTAATTAATCCAGCTAATACATCTGAATGTCCTGCTAAATATTTTGTAGCACTATGAACCACTATATCTGATCCTAATTTCAAAGGATTTTGAATAGCAGGAGAAGCAAAAGTATTATCTACAACAACTAAAATTTGGGGATTTTTCTTTTTAGATTTTTTGCTAATATATTCTATATCAGATATTTTTAACGTAGGATTTGTGGGGGATTCTAACCAAATTAATTTAGTATTATCGGAAATAGCAGAAATCGTTTTTTCTACATCTGTTGTATCTACAAATTTAGTATTAATCCCTAATTTTTTATATAGATTTAGTAAACGAAATGTTCCTCCATAAATATCGTCTATAGCTACTATTTCATCTCCATATTTTAGTAATTTTAATATAGCATCCACAGATGCTAATCCAGAAGAAAATGCTAGACTAGCATAACCGTATTCCAATTTAGTTATTAAATCTTCCAGTATTTTTCTTGTTGGATTATTAGTTCTAGTATAGTCGAATCCTTTATGAACACCAGGAGATTCCTGTACATAAGTTGATGTTTGATATATTGGAGTGGATATTGCACCTGTAAGAGGATCAGATAAAATATTTTGAATAAGCTTTGTTTCTTCCTTCATCGTTAATAAAATTTCATCAATTGAATGCAAATGTACTAAAAATGAAAATAGAATCTTTGTTAAAAAAATTTTTTCTACAAATATTTTTTAGAAAAAAATATAAATTTGTTTTCTATTTTTTATTAGAAATGATTTTGAAAAAAATAATATATTTGTTGTTTTCTTTTTATTTTTATTTTTGTTCATTGAATGTGCTAATAAAAATCAGAATAAAGAAAAAGAATATAAAAAAAAAGATGATGTAGATATTGCCAATATTATTTTTGATCATGTAGGTGACTCTCATGAGTGGCATGTTATAGGGATTCACAATCGTGGAATTACTTTTTTTTTACCAATTATTTTATGGAATAATGGATTAGATATTTTTTCTTCATCAAAATTTTCATGTAAAAATGTAGTAAAAGGAAAATATGGATATTATAAAATGTTTAAGGGAATAATATATAATACGAATCATCTGGGTTCGTTATATATGGATTCAAAAGGTGTTCCTAAAAATGATAAACCTTGGGATTTTTCTATTACAAAAAATGTGGTATCTATTTTTATGTCTTCTTTTTTGTTATCTTATCTTTTTATCCGAATGAAACGGAATTATAAAGATTATAAACTTAAATGGAGTTTAGGAATTTTTTTAGAATTTTTAATTCTGTTTATACGGGATGAAATTGCTATTCCTAATATAGGAAATAAAAAATATAAAATTTTTCTTCCTTTTTTGTTAACATCCTTTTTTTTTATATTAATTAATAATTTGATAGGTCTTATTCCTGGATTTCCAAATGTAACAGGGAACATAAGTATTACATTAGTATTATCTATTATGACTTTTATCGTTAGCAATATAAATTCAAATATAAGTTATTGGAAACATATTTTTTGGATGCCAGAAGTTCCAATAGGAATTAGATTATTATTAGCTCCTATCGAATTTATTGGAATTTTTATTCGTCCATTAACTTTGTGTATTCGATTATTTGCTAATATTACAGCAGGACATATAATTATTTTAAGTTTTATTTGTCTCATTTTTATTTTTAAAAATTTTTTTATAGCTGGTTTTTCCATAATTTTCGGTTTTTTTATTTCTATGTTAGAAATTATGGTTGCTTTTCTACAAGCTTTTATTTTTACAACTTTGTCTGCTTTACTTATAGGAATGTCTGTTAAAAATTATGATCATGATAGGAGTCAAACTTAAAAATATTAATAAATATGGATATAGATTTAACTTATTCAGGTTTAGCCGCTCTTGGATCCGGTCTTGCAGTAATAGGAGCGGGGTTAGGTATTGGAAAAATCGGAAGTTCTGCAATGGACGCTATTGCGAGACAACCTGATGCTTCAAATAAAATACAAAATGCTATGATTATAGTGGCCGCATTAATTGAAGGGGCCGCATTATTTGGTATAGTTACTACATTATTAGCTGTATTTAAATAATAAAATTACAATGGATTTAGTCACTCCTTCTATTGGATTAATTGTTTGGCATACAATAATATTTGTAATACTCATGCTCTTTCTTTCGAAATTTGCTTGGAAACCCATAATGAATTTTATTGATCAAAGAGAGGAAAAAATTAAAATATCTATTGAAAAAGCAGATCAAGTGAGAAAAGAATTGAAACATATAGAAGATAAGAAAAATAAAATTTTAAAGGAAATTCGTATAAAAAGAGATATGATTCTGAAAGAAGCTATTCAAATCAGAGAAAAAATAAAATCAAAAGCTATAGAAGAAGGGACGATAGAAAAGAAAAAAATTATAGAAGAAACAAAAAAAAATATTCAAATAGAAAAAGAAGTTGCAATTCATAAATTAAAAAATGAAATAGGATATATTTCTATACAAATAGCAGAAAAAATATTAAAAAAAGAATTAGATCAAAATAATAAACAAGATAAATTTATAAAAGAACTAGTAGATCAATACTAATTCTATTTTTATTGAAATATTCAAAATGTTTTCAAATAAAAAAATAATTCAACATTACGCTAAAGTTTTTTTTGAGTATTCTCTTAAAAAAAACAGTGATATTACTTATGATAAAATAAAAAAAATATCTTTTTTTTTAAATAAAAACACAGAAATATGTATAATTCTCCATACCTCCATGTTGAGTTATGAAAAAAAAATAAAAATTTTCAAAAAAATATTTTTTAATTTTGATATTTTACTTTTTCAATTTATTAAACTTTTAACTATAAGAAAAAGAGAATCACTTTTAAAAGAAATTTTTTTAGAATACCAAAAAATATATGAAGAAAATCAAAAAGGATTTGTGAAATCTATTATTATTTCTGCTTTTCCTTTGAGAAAAAATATACAAAAAACAATTGCACATAAAATAATATCTAATAAAAAAAGATTTCATATCATAAATAGAGTTGATAAATCTATTATTGGAGGTTTTCTATTCCGTGTAGGATATAAAGAATGGAATTTTAGTATTCAGGAACAATTATATTATATTAAAAATATATTTCAAAATCATTAAATATAAAGATTTTATTTTCATATGTCAGATTTAAAATATTCTGAAATTTCATCAATTCTTAAGAAGGAATTATCAAATTTTCAATTTGAAACCAAACTATCCGAATTTGGTGTTATTGTTCAAATAGGGGATGGAGTTGTTAGATCTTTTGGACTTAATTCCGCTTTTTATGGAGAATTAGTTGAATTTCATGATGGAACAAAAGGGATGGTTTTGAATCTAGAAGAAGATCATGTAGGCATAGTTTTACTTAGTTCCCCAAAAAATTTGAAAGAAGGAGATATAGTAAAAAGAACTAAAAAAATTTTTTCAATCAAAGTAGGGGATAATATGTTAGGTCGTGTTGTAGATGTATTAGGAAATCCTATAGATGGAAAAGGTCCTATAAAAGGGGGACTATTTGAAATGCCGTTGGAAAGAAAGGCTCCAGGTGTTATTTATAGAGAACCTGTCCAAGAACCTCTTCAAACAGGTATAAAATTTATAGATTCTATGATTCCCATAGGAAAAGGACAAAGAGAATTAATTATTGGGGATAGACAAACTGGAAAAACAACTATAGCTATTGATACAATTATTAATCAAAAAAGATTTTTTGAACAAAATAAACCTGTTTATTGCATTTATGTAGCTATTAGTCAAAAAGGTTCTACAATAGCTAGAATTTCAAAAATTTTACAAGAAAAAGGAGCAATGTCTTACACAATTATAGTTTCTTCGACCTCTTCTGATCCAGTATCTATGCAAGTTTTTGCTCCATTTTCTGGAACTGCTATAGGAGAATATTTTAGGGATACAGGTCGTTCTTCCTTAGTCGTATACGATGATCTTTCAAAACAAGCGGTTTCTTATAGGGAAATATCCTTATTATTACGACGTCCACCTGGGAGAGAAGCTTATCCAGGAGATGTATTTTATTTACATTCTCGTCTTTTAGAACGATCAGCTAAAATTATAAAAGATCAAAAAATGGCTGAAAATATGAATGATATTCCATTTTCTATTAGAAAACAAATCAAAGGTGGAGGATCTTTAACTGCATTACCTATTATTGAAACTCAGTCTGGAGACATATCTTCTTATATTCCTACGAATGTGATTTCTATTACAGATGGACAAATTTTTTTAGAAAAAGATTTATTTCATTCTGGAGTGCGTCCTGCAATTAATGAAAGTATATCTGTTTCTCGTGTAGGAGGATCAGCACAAATTAAATCTATGAGGGAAATATCTGGGACTTTAAAATTAGATCAAGCTCAATTTAGAGAATTAGAATCTTTTTCTAAATTTGGTTCAGAATTGGATTCATATACTATGAATATCCTAAAAAAAGGAAAGATTAATATAGAAATATTAAAACAACCTTCTCATACTCCTTATGATATAGCAGATCAGATAGCTATTATTTATGCGGGGACTAGAAATTTACTTCATAAGATTCCTATTGATAAAATTTCAGATTTTGAAAAAGAATATCTTTTTTATCTAAAAGAAAAACATGAAAATATTTTAATTTCTTTAAGAAGTGGAATTTTTAACGAAAAAATATCAAATATTTTAGAAACAGTAGTTTTAGAATTAAGCGATAAATATGTCTAATCTGAAAGAAATCAAAAGAAGAATATTGTCTGTAGAATCAGTTATAAAAACTACAGAAGCAATGAAAATGATTTCTGTAGTAAAATTACGAAAAACAAAAGATTTACTTATCCAAGTCAAAATTTATTTGGATTATATAGAGATGATTCTTTTAGATATTTTGTTAACAGAAAAAAAATATGAAAAAAATCAATATTTTTTAGAAAAAGGAAAAATGAAATTATTTATTGTATTTACTTCTGATCGTGGTTTATGTGGTTCTTTTAATTCTTTGATTTTTGAAAAAATTAATAATCTTTTTCAAAAAAAAAGTAACTTACATAATGAATGTATGTTTTTATCTATTGGAAAAAAAGGATTTGATTTTTTGTGTAAAAACAGAAAATATGTAATATATAATAAAAATTGTATTGAAAGTAATTTATCGAATCAAAAAATTCGATCTTTAGTATCAGAGTTAATTTTTGATTGTTTTAAAAACAAATTTTCTTCAATTTATTTAATATACAATCATTTAAAAAAATCTTTATTTCAAGAAACAATTGTAGAAAAATTTTTTCCAATTACGGCTAAAGATTTTAAAAAAAAAACGTCAGAAATTTCCTATATTTTAGAACCTTCTCAAGAAAAGATATTCAATTTTTTAATTCCAAAATTTTTAAATGCCAAATTATTGAAAATTTTTTGGGAATCTACTACAGCAGAACATACAGCTCGTATGATATCTATGCATAAAGCTACAGAAAATGCATCTGATATTAAACATGATCTAATATTAAATTATAATAAAGAAAGACAAAGTACAATAACTAAAGAAATACTTGAAATTATCAGTGGATTAGAATCTATAAATAAAAAAAAATAATAAAAATTCCAATTATCCATTTTTTTAAAAATATAATTATGGAAAATATGTTAACAGGAATTAGAAGTACAGGGTCACCTCATTTAGGAAATATTTTAGGTGTTATTATTCCGTCTGTATCCATAGCTAATAAAAACACAAAACATTCTTCATTTATATTTATAGCAGATTTACATTCTATGGTTCAAATCAATAATATAAAAACAATAAGAAATAATACTTATCAAATTGCAGCTGCATGGTTAGCTTTCGGTTTAAATGTTGATAATTGTTTATTTTATAGACAATCCGATGTGTCATTGGTTACTGAGTTAGCTTGGTATTTCAATTGTTTTTATCCATATAAAAGACTTGTATTATCTCATGCTTTCAAAACAGAAATGAAAAAAATAAATCAAAGTAAAATAAGCACGGGCTTATTTACTTATCCTATTTTAATGGCTGCCGATATTTTACTTTACAATGCAAAAATTGTTCCAGTAGGAATGGATCAATTACAACATATAGAAATAGCTCGTCGTATTGCCTATTATTTTAATCAAAAAATAGGAAAAGAATTATTTGTGTTACCTAATGCATTTTTACAAAGACAAAATATGTTTGTGTTAGGAACAGACGGAAAAAAAATGAGTAAATCTCAAAAAAATTGTATTGATATTTTTTCTTCTGATGAAATTTTGAAAAAACAAATTATGAGTATTCGCACAGATAGCAAATCTATAGAAGCAAAGAAAAATCCTGAAAATGATTATATTATGTCTTTATACAGTTTACTGGCTACTGTGGAACAAATAGAAATTATGAAAAAAAAATATATCAGAGGAGGATATGGATATTATGAAGCAAAAATTGCATTATATGAACATATCATTCATAAATTTTCATTGGAAAGAGAAAAATTTTTTTCTTTTATGAAAAATAAATCTTTATTAGATCATATTTTATTTACAGGAGCTAAAAAAGCAAAAAGTATAGCTCACAAAAGATTAAATTGTATTAGAAAACATTTGAATTTCAATTCGATTATTTGATTTATCAAGTGTCATTATGACATCGTTTTAATTTTTGGCAAATATTTTGCTTTAAGTCCATAGAATTATATTGAAAATATTTTTTATATTATGGATATTACTAAAAAAAATACTGAAAAAAATACTGAAAAAAATACTGAAAATGAGAAACGATCAAAATCATCTACATCTAATGAAATAGATGAAAAAATATCGGAGTCTTCTTATTTTCAGGGAGAAATAAAAGAAATTAAATTTCTTAAAAAAGAATTAGAAAAAGAAAAAGATAAATTTTTACGTCTTTTTGCAGAATTTGAAAATTATAAAAAACGGATTCAAAAAGAAAGAGTTGATATTTTTAGAGATGTTCATGAACAAATTATTATAGATTTAATTCCAATTTTAGATGATTTTGAAAGAGGAATTAAAGAATTAAGAAAATCTCAAGATGCACATCTTGTAAAAGGAGTCTTTTTGATTCAAGAAAAACTTATTAAAATTTTAAAAGAAAAAGGATTAAGTAAAATAAAAATAAAAAAAGGAGATGATTTTAACACAGATTTTCATGAGGCGATAACACAAATTCCAGCTATTACAGAAAATTTAAAAGGAAAAATCATAGAAATTATAGAAGCTGGATATCTTCTAAAAGAAAAAGTTATACGACATGCTAAAGTCATTACCGGAAAATAATTAACAATTTTTGTCTTCATGATGAAAAAAGATTATTACGAAGTATTAGGAGTTTCTAGAGATGCTTCTCCAGAAGAAATTAAAAAAGCTTATCGAAAATTAGCAATCAAATATCATCCAGATAAGAATTTAGATAATAAAAAGAAAGCGGAAGAAAAATTTAAAGAAGCAGCTGAAGCTTATGAGATTTTAAGCCATTCAGAAAAAAGGCATCGTTACGATAAATTTGGACATTCTGGAATCAAAGGAAGCGGTTCGAGTTCAGGAATGAATATGGAAGATATTTTCGCAAATTTTGGGGATATTTTTGCTGATGCATTTGGAGAGGGGTTTTCCAGTTTTGGTTTTGGAAGATCAACTAGATCTAAAACTATTAAAGGGAGCGATTTAAGAATCAGAGTAAAACTTTTATTAGAAGAAATAGCTAATGGAGTAGAAAAAAAAGTTAAAGTTAAAAGACTTAAAGTTGCTAAAGGGATCAAATTTAAAAATTGTATATCTTGTAATGGAAGCGGTCAAATTACACGAGTTACCAATACTATTTTGGGAAGAATGCAAACTACTTCTCAATGCAATAGATGTTATGGAACTGGTAAAATCATTGAAAATATTCCTTATGGAGCTAATAAACATGGATTAATTAAAGAAGAAGAATTAGTCAATATTAAAATACCTGCAGGTCTTACAGAAGGAATTCAATTAAAAGTTTCTGAAAAAGGAAATGAAGCTCCATTTGATGGAATTCCTGGTGATTTGATTGTGTTAATTGAGGAAATTCCTCATCCTCAATTAAAAAGAGAAGGGAACAATCTTCATTATGATTTGTATATATCGTTTCCAGATGCAATATTAGGAGCTTTAAAAGAAGTTCCTACTATTAATGGAAAAGCAAGAATAAAAATAGATCCAGGAACACAATCCGGAAAAACTCTTAGATTAAAAAACAAAGGATTACCTAATCTTGAAGGATATGGACATGGAAGTCTTTTAATTCATATAAATGTTTGGACCCCAAAAAAAATTAATGAAGAACAAAGAAAATTTTTTGAAAAAATGAGAAAAAGTGAAAATTTTCTTCCTCATCCAGGAAATTCAGAAAAATCGTTTTTTGATCGTGTAAGAGAAATGTTTTCTTAATAAGTTATTCAATTTTATTTTTATAATATTTTTATGCAAAAAGTAATAGTCGGGTTATCAGGGGGTGTTGATTCAAGTGTTGCTGCATTAATTCTTAAAAAGAAAGGTTATAAAGTTATTGGTTTATTTATGCATAATTGGGAAGAGGAAGATTCTAATAATAAATGTACTTGGAAAGAAGATAGCATTGACGCTATGTTAGTTGCTAAACAATTAGGGATTCCTTTTCAAATAATTGAAATGAAAAATGAATATAAAAAATACGTTATAAATTACATGTTCAATGAATATAGATTAGGAAAAACTCCTAATCCAGATATTTTGTGTAATCGAGAAATAAAATTTAACATTTTTTTGAAAAAATGCCTTGATTTAGGGGCTGATTTTATTGCCACAGGACATTATGTAAATAAAAAAAAATTGAAAAATAAGAAAACAATTTATCGTCTTTTAATTGGAAAAGATTTTAATAAAGATCAATCATATTTTTTATGTCAATTAACACAATATCAATTGGAAAAATCCCTATTTCCATTAGGGTTATTAACTAAAAATCAAGTAAGGAAAATAGCAGAAAAATATAAATTACGGAGCGCTTACAAAAAAGAATCTCAAGGTTTATGTTTTGTAGGAAAAGTGAATTTTCCCAATTTTCTTAAAAAAAGAATTATTCCCAAAAAAGGAGAAATAATCTGTATTAATTCTAATGCTTCATTATATAAAGAAAAAAATTTTTTTTTTTCTAAAGAAGAAGAATTTATTTTTTTTATTAAAAAAAAAAAATACAAAAAATCTGATGGAAAAATAATTGGATATCATCAAGGAGCTTATTATTTTACTAAAGGACAACGTAAAGGAATAGCATTAGGAGGTTATGAGGAGCCTCTTTTTGTTATAGATACTGATGTAAAAGAAAATATTGTTTATATAGGAATGGGTAAACAACATCCAGGATTATATAGAAAATCTTTGTTTCTTCAGGAAGAAAATATTCATTGGATACGGAAAGATCTAACTCTTTTAGAAGGAGAAAAAATGGATGTATTTTGTAGAATTCGTTATAGACAACCATTACAAAAATCCAAATTATATAAAATAAAAAAAGGAATGTTTATTGAGTTTAATAGAATGCAATGTGCTATAACGGAAGGACAATTTGCTGTATGGTATCTTGGAAAAGAGTTAATAGGGTCAGGGGTTATTTCTATTATTTTATATTTTATTTTTTAAAAAAGTTTAAAAAAATAAAAATACACTGTTTTAATAATTCTTTATTGCAAACTTTATAAGATATTCATTAATAAATCAAAAAATAATAATATTTTAGAAATAAATACCTAAAAACCGCTTTTATATAATCTATTTTTTTCATATTTTTGCATATTATATAATTTAATATTTTTGTATAGTTTTTTTTCATAAAACTATTCAAGTTTGGTGTTGTTTTTTTATCCCTACTTGATAGATCAGTAGGGCTTTTTGATTTATTAAAATGTTTCATGAAAAAAAGAATTAACGATTTTAGCAGAAAAATCACGAAAGAACCTAATTTGCCAGCAGCACATGCTATGTTGTATGCTACAGGAATGAAAGACTCAGATTTTTGTAAAGCTCAAATAGGAATAGTTAGTAACTGGTATGAAGGAAATCCTTGTAATATGCATTTAGATCAATTGGCTAAAAAAATAAAGTCATCAGTCATAAATAAGAATTTAATAGGATTTCAATTTACTACTATTGGAGTCAGTGATGGAATTACCATGGGAACATTAGGAATGAGATATTCACTTCCTTCTAGAGAATTAATAGCAGATAGTATAGAAACTGTAGTAGATTCTCATCATTATGATGGGATAATAGCTATACCTGGATGTGATAAAAATATACCAGGAGTTATGATAGCTTTATTAAGATTGAATAGACCGTCTATAATTGTATATGGAGGAAGCATTTCTTCCGGTTATTACAATGGAAAAAAATTAGATGTCGTTTCTTCTTTTGAAGCCTTAGGAAAAAAAAATACCTGTCAAATTACTGAAAATGAATATAAAAATATCGTAAAAAATTCCTGTCCTGGACCAGGAGCTTGTGGAGGTATGTATACAGCAAATACTATGGCTTCTGCTTTCGAAGCCATGGGGATGATGCTTCCTTACTCCTCTTCTTCTCCTTCAACAAGTAAAAATAAAAAAATAGAATGCAAAGAAGTTTCCATATATATTGAAAATCTATTAAAAAAAGGAATTAAACCAAAAGATATTGTAACAAAAACATCTATAGAAAATGGAGTAAAATTAGCTATGTGTTTGGGAGGATCTACTAATTTAGTTTTACATTTTTTGGCCATCGCTAAATCAGCAAATATTAATTTTTCTTTAAAAGATTTTCAAAAAATTAGCAATCAAATCCCTATAATTGGAAATCTTAAACCTAGTGGAATTTTCTTAATGGAAGATATTCATATGTATGTAGGAGGTATGCCTATTATTATAAAATATTTGTTAAATGAAGGAATATTATCAGGAGATTGTTTAACTGTTACTGGAAAAACATTATTTGAAAATATGAAAAATATTCCCGATATAACTTTTAATCAAAAAATTATTTATCCTATAGATAATCCCATCAAAAAAAACGGACATATTAGAATTTTATATGGAAATTTATCCCCTCAAGGATCTGTAGCTAAAATTACTGGAAAAGAAGGAACTATTTTTAGGGGGATCGCTAATGTTTTTGATTCGGAAGAAGAAGCCAATCAAGCTATTTTGAATAATAAAATTTTACCTGGATCTGTCATTGTTATTCGATATGTAGGGCCAATAGGAGGACCAGGAATGCCAGAAATGTTAAAGCCAACATCTTATATTATGGGATCTGGATTAGGAAAAAAAGTAGCTCTTATTACAGATGGTAGATTTTCAGGAGGATCACATGGTTTCGTTGTAGGACATATAACTCCAGAAGCACAATCTGGAGGATTGATTGCTTTAGTACAAAATAATGATTTTATTAAAATAGATACAGAAAATAATACCATGACTCTTGAAGTGGAGGATGAAGAAATACAAAAAAGAAGAAGATCATGGGTCCCTCCTTTACTAAAAGTTCAAAAAGGATATCTACACAAATATACAAAAATGGTATCTCCAGCTTCCACTGGATGCATCACAGATCAATTTTAGTATATATATATGGAAAAAAAGTTATTCTATGGTTCAGAAATAGTAATAAAAACGCTCTTATATGAAGAGGTAGAATATATATTTGGATATCCAGGCGGGGCTATTATGCCTATATATGATTCTTTACACGATTACTTAAATTCTATTTCGCATATTCTCATGCGTCATGAACAAGGATCTATTCATGCAGCGCAAGGATATGCTAGGGCCACTGGAAAAATTGGAGTGTGTTTTACGACCTCAGGTCCAGGTGCTACCAATTTAATTACTGGATTAGCAGATGCTTTGATAGATAGTACCCCTATTGTTTGTATTACTGGACAAGTGTCTTCTCATTTATTGGGAACTGATGCTTTTCAAGAAACAAATATCATAGATATTTCTATTCCTGTAACAAAATGGAATATTCAAGTTTTAAAAGCTAAAGATATTTGTGAATCGATTCAAAAAGGATTTTTTATAGCTAAAAAGGGAAGACCAGGACCTGTATTAATAGATATTACTAAAGACGCTCAGTTTCAAAAAACTGTATTTCATTATACACGTTGTAAATATATAAAAAATTTTCACCCGTATCCTTGTATAGAGGATGAAAAAATAATAAAAGCAGCAAATATAATAAATTCGGCTAAAAAGCCTTTGATTCTTGTAGGTCAAGGAGTAATTTTAGCTGAAGCAGAAGATGAATTTAAAGAATTTGTTGAAAAAACTGGAATTCCGGTAGCTAGTACTCTATTAGGATTAGGAGCGTTAAATAGTGATCATCATTTACATGTTGGGATGTTAGGAATGCATGGAAATTATGCACCTAATATTTTAACTAATCAATGTGATATTCTCATTGCGATAGGAATGCGGTTTGACGATCGTGTTACTGGAGATGTTCAAAAATATGCAAAACAAGCTAAAATTATTCATTTAGAGATAGATTCTTCCGAAATTAATAAAAACATTTTATGTCATATCCCTATTTTGGGAGATTGTAAAACATCTTTAAAAAAATTAATTTATTATGTAAATGAATCTATTCATAAAAAATGGATAGATAAATTTTTTCATCTTAAAGAAAAAGAAAAAATAACAGTTATACAAAGAGATCTTCATCCCAAAAAAAAAGGGATTACTATGGGAGAAGTAATAAGGTGGATCAATCAATATAAGCAAAAAAATGCAATTCTTGTAACTGACGTAGGACAACATCAAATGATAGCTTCAAGATATTTCAATTTTACATGCAAGAAAAGTCAAATAACTTCTGGAGGATTAGGAACTATGGGGTTTGCTTTACCAGCTTCTATAGGGGCTCAATTAGGAACTAAAAATAGACAAGTTATTTGTGTAGTAGGAGATGGAGGAATTCAAATGACAATACAAGAAATGGGTACTATTTTACAAAATAAGATTTCCGTTAAAATTATACTATTAAATAATAATTTTTTGGGAATGGTCCGTCAATGGCAACAGCTTTTTTTTAATAAACGTTATTCGTGTACAGAATTAGTTAATCCAGATTTTATAAAATTAGCTAATGCTTATAATATAAAAGCAAAAAAAGTGAGTAAAAGAGAAAAATTAGAAGAATCAGTAAAAAAAGCATTAAATCATGAAAAAGCTTTTTTGCTAGAAGTTGTAATAGAAAAAGAAGATAATGTTTTTCCTATGATTCCTGCAGGAGCATCTGTAGATGAAATTCGTTTAACATAAAAAAATATAACACTATGAAGCATCAATTCAGAATAATAATTTTAGGAGAAAAAGAAACAAGATTATTGAGTAGAATTCTTATTATATTAAACAGAATAAATTTAAAAACTAATCATATTAATGCGTCTAGCAATAATGATAAAAAAACAATTAGTAATGATGTTCAATATGTTGTTGATTTAGAATGCGAAGAAGAACAATTATTTAAAATCAAAAAATTAATTGAAAAATTAATTGGAATTATTCATGTTTACTATTACAAACTCAAAGATAAAAATTCTAGAAAAAATTCATGTAAAAAAATGGATTTCCCATTAGTCACATATTAAATCATTTAAATATTAAAAATTATGAAAATTAAATTTGGATCTGTAGAAGAAACCATTATTACAAGAAACGAATTTCCTTTATCTAAAGCTATAAAAATTTTAAAAAAAGAAACTATTTCTGTTCTAGGTTATGGAGTTCAAGGCCCTGGACAATCTTTAAATTTAAGAGATAATGGATTTGAAGTAATAGTAGGACAAAGGAAACATTCTTATTCTTGGAATAAAGCGTTAAAAGATGGATGGATAGAAGGGAAAAATCTTTTTTCTTTGGAAGAAGCATCTGAAAGAGGGACTATAATTATGTATTTATTATCAGATGCAGGTCAAATTTCGTTTTGGCCTACTCTTAGTAAATATTTAATTAAAGGAAAATCTTTATATTTTTCACATGGATTTGGATTAACTTTTTGCAATCAAACAAAAATATATCCCTCTAAAAATATAGATATTTTTTTAGTTGCCCCCAAAGGATCAGGAACCAGTTTGAGAAGACTTTTCAAACAAGGAAAAGGAATTAATTCTAGTTATGCTATTTATCAGGATTATAGTGGAAATAGCTTAGAAAAAACTTTATCAATTGGAATTGGAATAGGATCTGGATATTTATTTGAGACGAATTTTAAAAATGAAGTGTATTCTGATTTAGTAGGAGAAAGAGGAACTTTAATGGGAGCTATACAAGGAATTTTTGCGGCACAATATCAAATATTGAGAGAAAAAGGACATTCTCCTTCAGAATCTTTTAACGAAACCGTAGAAGAATTAACTCAAAGCTTGATGCCATTAGTATCTGAAGAAGGAATGGATTGGATGTATGCTAATTGTTCTACAACTGCACAAAGAGGTGCTTTAGATTGGTGGAAAAAATTTAGAGATGCAACTTTTCCAGTATTTCAAGAATTATATCATGAAGTTTATTCTGGTAACGAAGCGAAAAGAATCATTAAAACTAATAGTGATATAAATTATAGAAAGAAATTACAAAAAGAATTGCAAGATCTGAGACAAAGTGAATTGTGGAAAGTAGGATCCATAATTCGTAATCTTAGACCGAAAAAAAAAGATCATAATTAGAGTTCATTTTTATTTTTAAAAGATTGAATAATAAGTTAAAAGGATATTTTCCTTCTTATAAAGAAATAGTCAAAGCCCAAAATATTTTAAAAGATATTATTTATGAAACTCCATTACAAAAAAATTATCTTTTATCAGAAAAATATAAAGCTAATATTTTTCTAAAAAGAGAAGACTTACAAATTATACGTTCATATAAAATTAGAGGAGCTTATAACAAAATTATAAGTTTATCTAATACAGAACTAGAACTAAAAAAAGGAGTTATTTGTGCTAGTGCAGGAAATCATGCACAAGGAGTCGCTTATTCTTGTAACATATTAAAAATACCTGGAAAAATTTACATGCCTAGCACTACTCCAAAACAAAAAGTAGAAAGAGTAAAAATGTTTGGGAAAGAGTATGTAGAAATTGTTCTGATCGGAGACACTTTTGATGCAGTTAGTTTTGAAGCTATGAAAGATTGTAAAAAAAATTCCAAAATTTTTATTCATCCTTTTGATGACATTAAAATTATTGAAGGACAAGCTACTGTTGGGGTAGAGATTTTGAAACAATCTATTTCGGACATAGATTATATTTTTATTCCTATTGGGGGAGGAGGATTAGCTTCTGGAGTAGGAAGTCATTTTCATGAATTTAGTCCTAAAACTAAAATTATAGGAGTAGAGCCTGAAGGAGCTCCTTCTATGAGTTGTTCTTTAAAAACAGGAAAAATCGTTGAATTAAAAATGATAGATAGATTTATTGATGGAGCTTCAGTTAAAAAAGTGGGAGAATTGAATTTCAATATATGCAATCAAACATTATTTGATATCATAACTGTTCCAGAAGGAAAAGTTTGCACAACGATTTTGGATTTATATAATTTAGAAGCTATCGTTGCAGAACCAGCTGGGGCTCTTTCAATCGCCGCTTTAGATTTTTATTCTGATAAAATAAAAGGGAAAACTATTGTTTGTATTTTAAGTGGAGGAAATAATGATATTACTAGAACGGAAGAAATAAGAGAAAGATCCCTTTTGTATGAAGAAAAAAAACATTATTTTATTGTAAAATTTCCTCAAAGAGCCGGGGCTTTAAAAGAATTTGTTAATAATATTTTAGGCCCCAAAGATGATATTGCCTATTTTGAATATTCCAAAAAAACTTCTAAAGAAGAAGGACCAGCAGTGATAGGAATAGAATTATCAGATAAAAATGAGTTTTCTGGATTACTAGGAAAAATGAAGAAACATAAAGTTCATTTTGAATATTTAAATAAAAATCCAGATTTATTCCGAATTCTTATATAAAAAAAACAAAGTTGTACCCACGACTGGATTTGAACCAGCACATCCTAATCGGATACCACCCCCTCAAGGTGGCGTGTCTACCTATTTTCACCACGTGGGCATTATGTTCAAATATAAAATTTATTGATATTTCATCAAAAAAAAATATGAGGTATATTTGAATGGATTTTATTCCAATTAAAAAGAAAGTAATATGAATATAGCAATAATAGGATATGGAAAAATGGGAAAAGCTATAGAAAAAATAGCTAAAGTTAGAAATCATAAAATTTCATTATGTTATGATGGAACCCCTTCTGTCCATTTATTGAATGATTCAAATTCAGATGTAGCAATAGAATTTAGTCAACCCCATTCTGCATTTAACAATGTAAAAATTTGTATAGAAAATAATATTCCTATAGTAAGTGGAACTACAGGATGGTTGGAAAAATTTGAAGTTATTAAAAAAATATGCCAAAAAAAAAATGGATCTTTTTTATATTCTTCCAATTTTAGTATTGGGATGAATATTTTTTTCGATATTAATAAAAAATTATCTAAACTGTTACATTTATATTCTAAAGATTATGAAGTAACAATAGAAGAGATTCACCATAAAGAAAAAATAGATAAACCGAGTGGAACGGCTCTTTCCTTAGCAAAGGATATAGTGAATAACAAAATGAAAAAAACATGGATTTTGGACAAAAAAAAAAAAGATCAAGATAAAATTTTAATCCTTTCAAAAAGATTCAATAATGTACCAGGAATACACGTTGTAAAATATGAATCTAAAATAGAGGACATCAAAATACAGCATAAAGCTCATAGTAGAGTTGGATTTGCTTTGGGTGCTGTTATTGCAGCAGAATGGATACAAAATAAAAAAGGTATTTTTTCTATGAAAGAGGTTTTAGGTATATAGATAAAATATCTTTTATGTTCCAATATTTTATTTTTAGTGGTATTTTTTTATTTTTTGAACATGTTATTCATATTTTAGGAACATGGAGGTTTTATAAAAAATTAGGGGTAAAATCTTGGAAAATTTTAATTCCTGTATATAATATTTTTGTTCTTTTAAAAATTTATAGAAGATCTATATGGTGGATTTTTCTATTGTTTATTCCATTAACTAGTATAATGTTAATTTTTATTCTGTGGATGGATTTGTTTTTCAATTTTTTAAAAAAAACGAAAAAAATATTATTTTATTTTTTTTATCTGCAGGATTATATATTTATTATAAATTTTTTTAAAAAAATTCAAATTCAAAAAATTGAAAATATAAGAAAAAAAGAAGATAATATAGGAATTTTATTAGCATTTATTTTTTCTTTTATAACTCATACTTATATAGTTCAGCCTTTTGTCATTCCCACCTCTTCTATGGAAAAAACTTTATTGGTAGGAGATTTTATACTAGTTAGTAAAATTCATTATGGCTTACGAATGCCTATATCACCTATTTTTATGCCTTTTACACACAATAATATCATTGGAAATATAAAATCTTATATTTCTATTTTTCAATGGCCTTATTTTCGTTTTCCTTCCATTCAATCTGTACAAAGAAACGATATAGTCGTTTTTAATTTTCCTAAAGATTCTAATCATAAGATAATAGATCGAAAAGATCATTATATTAAACGTTGTATAGGATTACCAGGAGATTTAGTCTATATTAGGAAAGGAATTTTATTTGTGAATCATAAAAAAGAAAAACCTTTTTCAGAAAAACAACAATCTTATTTGATTAAGACGGTAAATATTCCTTTAAATATAGAATATTTAAAAAATAAAATGGATATAAAAGATATTGAATATGTCGGAGAACAAAATGATGAATATTTTTATCAAATAATGTTAAATGAAGAAAAAGCAGATCAAATAAAAAATTTATTTGAAAATATGGTTTTTATAAAAAAAAATATTCTTCCTATTTCTTTTAAAGAACATTGTATATTTCACACTGATTGGAATAGAGATTTTTTTGGTCCATTACACATACCTAAAAAAGGAGAATTTTTGAAATTAGATAAAAAAAATATTCATATTTATAATGAAATTTTTACTTATGAAAAAGTTAAAAAATTCGATATAATTTCAAAAAAATTTTATAAAATAAAAAACAATTATTATTTTATGATGGGGGATAATAGACATAACTCATTTGATTCTCGTTATTGGGGTTTTGTTCCAGAAGATCATATAGTAGGGAAACCTATATTTATATGGATGAGCATCGATTGGAATAGAGAAAATCCTTTAAATATATTTCACTGGAAATTTAGGGGAAATCGTATAATGAGAACAATAGACGGAAAACATTCTTATTTATCTTTATTTTTTTTATTTTCATTTGTATATTTAATTTATTTTTTGTTTCAAAACGATAAGTCATAAAATCAATAAAAAGTTTCATTTTTTATAAAAATACTTCCTATTAAATATCCAGATAAAATACCACCAATGTGAGCAAAATGTGCAACCCCAGGAGCCAAATTAAGAATAGAAGAAATAAAACTTCCCAAAATAAAAATTATCAAAGCTTTTCTAACTGCTATTGGAAAAGGAAAAGGTAAAATGAAAATTTTATGTTCCGGAAAAAATTTAGCAAAAGCTCCTACTATTCCGCTTACAGCTCCAGAAGCTCCCATCATAGGAGAATACATAGAACTATAAAGATTGATTTTTTGTTCTTCATTTAAATAATTTAACATTTTTTTAGCTTGTGAAAAATCTAAAGTTTGAACAAAGTAATATAAAACACCAGTATTAAAAATAATCTGAAATAATGCAGCTAAAATTCCTGATGAAAAATATAGAATCATAAATTTTTTGACTCCTAATAGGGTTTCTATTTGTCCTCCAAACATGAATAAAGCCAACATATTAAAAATTATATGCAAAAAAAGTCGTTGAGAATGTACAAACATATGAGTCAAAATTTGATACAGTTCAAATCGTTCATCTAAAGGATGGTATAAAGAAAGAATGCTTTCGATTTTATATTGTGAAAAAACAAAAGTAGCTGTATATACAAGTATATTAATACTAATTAAATGTTTGACAGCATCTGAATTGAAATTTGTATAAAAATTCACTTTTTAAAAAATATTTTTGCTCAATACAAAAAATATGGGATCTCCTGAATACGTATAATTTGGATTATGACAAGAAAATAAATCTTTAATTATACATTCCATTTTTTCAGGATATAATTTTGTGCCGTATTTTATGGATGCGGATTTAGATATAATATGAATAAGTTTTTTTTTATTATTTTTTTCTCCTTTGATAAAATTATATGTTACAATATTTTGAATAATTCTGACTAACATATTTTGATGTATATTTTCAGGAACAGAATATAAATAAACTAATTCATTACAAATATATAAATGAAATCCAAAATTGATCAAATCATTTTTGATATTCTTCAAAGAAAGAAATTCTTTTTCCAAAAGTTTTATCTTTAAAGGAAAAAGAAATTGTTGACTCACAAAGCTTTTTTTCCTTAAAAAGAATTCAAATAATATATTTTGATGTGCTCTATGTTGATCAACCAGTATTATATATTCATTATTGAATCCAAAAATTATATATTTTCTATTAATTTGTAATGTTTTTATTTCTGTTTTATGATAAACATAATGATAAAACTCATTCGTTAATTGAAAATTTATATTAAATGTATCATAATCAAATTCATTGATTTTATGTTGGATAATTTTTTCTTTATTAGAAAGTTTATCATACAAATTATTTAATAAACAACTTTTTTTAAGTGATTTTTCAGATAAAAAAATATCATGGTTTTTTAATTCTTTGTTGATTACTTTATATTGAGAAAATAACACGTTTTTGATTTCTTGTTGAACTATTTCACCTATAATTTTTTCTTCTTCTAGCTTAACTTCTTTTTTTGTTGGATGTATATTCCAATTTACTAAACTGGAATCTAGGAAAATAAAAATAAAATAAGAAGCGGTCTTAAAATCTTTCAAAAAACCATCATAAGCATGAATAATTTTTTTATGCAAAAATAAATGTGTCACACAACGTTGATTGACCCATAAAAATTGATCTCCTTTTTTTGTAGAAACATCTGGAACACTAACAAATCCTTTTACAATAATTTTATTTTTTTGAATCAAAATGGGAACTAAATTTTTCCTTTTATTTTTAATAAAAATATCCTTTATTCTTTCTATTAAAGAAGCCTTTTTAAAATAAAAAATAATTTTATTATTATGATAAAAACGATATGTTATATTTCTATGTGCCAATACAATTTTATAGAATTCATAAATAATATGTTGAAATTCTATCCTAGAAGATTTTAAAAATTGTCTTCTAACAGGAAGTTTATAAAAAATATTTTTTACAGAAATTCTTGTTCCTTGAAGTATATTTATAGGAATTTCTTTTTTTATTTTTCCTTCTTCTATAAAAAGATGAATTCCTATTGCATTTTCTCTGTTTTTAGTTTGAATTTCTAATTGAGAAATATACGCTATAGAAGCCAAAGCTTCTCCTCTAAATCCTTTTGTTTTAATTCTGAAAATATCATCATTTTTTTTAATTTTAGAAGTAGTATGTCTTTGAATACTCATTTTAGCATCATCAATACTCATTCCTATTCCATCATCCATTAATTGAATCAATGTTTTTCCTGAATCTTTGATAAATATGTCAATTATTTTTGCATTTGCATCTATTGCATTTTCCAAAAGCTCTCTTAAAACAGAAGAAGGACGTTGTATGACCTCTCCTGCAGCTATTTGCTGAATCACTTTTTCAGGCAAAAATTGAATAATATTTTTCATTTTATAGATTTTCTAAATAAAGACATATATATAGCTGCTTTCGCACATTCTATTCCCTTATTTCCATTTTTTCCACCTGATCGATCAAAAGATTGTTGTTGATTCCTATCAGAAAGAACACAAAATATAACAGGGACATCATATATTATATTAATATCTTTAATTCCATGCGAAATCGCTTGACATAAATACTTAAAATGAGGAGTTTCTCCTTGTATTAGAGAGCCTATTGCAATGATTGAATCAAAATTGAAACTATGAGCTATTTTTTTAGAAGAATAAATTAATTCATAACTTCCAGGAACTTCCCAAGTTTTAATTTTTTCTTTTACGACCCCTAACTCAATTAAAGTTTTATAAGCTCCTTTATATAACCTATTTGTAATTTCACTATTCCATAAAGAAACAATAATAGCAAATTTTAAATTTGCATTTTTTATTTCTTTTTTATCTAATGAATAAACAGGATCTGTTTTCATAAACATAATTTATAATTTATTGTCAATAAACATAAGATACTTTTCTACGTTTTTTTTATACAAAAAAAAAGGATACTTTTTTTCTATTTTTTCTAGAAAATATTTAGAATCTTTATATTTTCCTATATAAAAATTTAATAATGCTGCTTTATAATAATAAAGGGGGGTCGTAATTTCATTTTCTCTTATATTTGCTGCTATAATGTAATTTTTTAAGGCTTCCTTTTCATTTTTTATTTGAGTGAAAGCATCTCCTATTATCCCGTATTTTATAGAAGATATCATTTCATCTTTTGCCGAAAAACTTTTCATTATTTTTATAGATTCTTTATAATCACCCAATTTATAATAGCAAATTCCAGCATAAAATTTAGATATATTTCCTGCTTTAGTAAAAAAAAATTTAGAAGATATCCCCAAAAATCCTAAATAATTTCTTTTAATATTTTTTCTATTTAAGGCTTTCTCTATGTCTCCTTGATATAGATACTGTTGAGCATCATTCAATTCTTTCTGCGCTTTTATTTCTGATGGATATAAAAAAAATATCTTTAATAAAAAATATGTGCTAAATATTATGATCATAAATATGATAGAAAAAAAAATTGTATTTTTTCTCATGTCATGAATTTGAATTATATAACTATTATTATAAATTTAATTTTTTTCATTTTAACATACATCATCTTCATGTTTTTCTTATTACTTCTATAGTTTTAATTCTTTTATGATCTATGCTTTTTATAATAAATGAATAATTTGAAAAATTTATTTTTTGTTTTTTTTTGGGAAATTCTTTATTTATTTCCATAATAAACCCTCCTAAAGTATCTGCATCTCCTTTTTGATTTTCAAAAAAAATCTCCTCTTCTTCTTTAAGATCCATAATACGATAGAAATTAATTAAAGATGTTTTTCCATCAAATAAATAATTATTTTGGTTTAATTTGGAATAAGACATGTCTTCTTCATCAAATTCATCAATAATATCTCCCACTATTTCTTCAATTACATCTTCAAGGGTAACTAACCCGGATGTTCCTCCATATTCATCGACCACAATAGCTAAATGTATTTTTCTTTTTTTAAAATCACTTAAAAGATCATCTATCTTTTTTTTTTCTGGAACAAAAAAAGGACTATGAATCAATCTATTCCATTTAAAATTATTGTCATAAATAAATGGAAGGAGGTCTTTAGCAAAAAGAACTCCTTCTATGTCATCAATACTATTTTTATAAATAGGAATCCTAGAATATCCTTGATAACGAACCAATTCTAATACATCATGAGAGTTTATATTGCTATTTAAAGCGAACATATCTATTCTAGGAGTCATAATCTGATGTGTTTCTGTATTTCCAAAATCAACAATTCGTTGCAAAAACTGACGTTCTTTAATATTTTGATGATTTGAAGACGTAATTTTCAAAGCTTTTGAAAGCTGATCTACAGAAATGTAATTCTTTTTTTTTATTATTCTTTTTTCTATAAATTTTGAAATAAAAATTATGATTTTACTGATAGGATCTAATATTTTGCTAAGAATTATTAATGGTTTTGCCATAAAAAAAGCAAAACGTAAATTATTTTTACTAGCATATATTTTAGGTATTATTTCACCAAATAAAAGTAAAATAAAAGTAAGAACTATTACCTCTAAAAAAAAATCAATAGGAATATGAAATTTGTTATAAATAATAAAATATTTGTTTTGCAAAAATTCTGTTATCAAATAAGAGCTTAATATGATAATTCCAATATTAGAAAAATTATTAGATATTAATATTGTTGCCAATAACTTTTTTTTATCTTTTAAAATTTTAAATACAATATTCCCTTTATAAGAGTTTTTTTTTCTCTCTTTGTCAAGAATTTTTTTTTCAATACAAAAAAAAGCAGTTTCTGATCCAGATATTAGTGCAGAAAATAATAATAGTATTATTATTAATGCAAAATAAAAAACTAAATAGAAGGTTTTTTCTAAAAAAACATTCGTCGAAGATTCTTTTTCCAATAGATGAAATTTTGATAATAATTTTTATAAAATAAAATGGAAAATTTATCGTGATAAAAAATGGATTTTAAATTCATGCTAGAGTTCATCAAATCATTTTTTCATGTTTTAAAAATAAAATAATAGGACGAGGAAAAGGATACTCTACTATTTGATTAGGTGGTATAAAAAAAAATTATCAAATAATATATTTTTCTTTAAATCTTGTAAAGTTTCACAATTAATAAATCGAATTGATAAAATTTGATGGGTAAGTTTGTGTTCAATTTTATAAATTGAAGTATTATAAATAACTATTTGAAATATTTTCCAAATTTTATCTATTATTTCATGAATTGAAAGATTTTTTTTTGATTCTATTAAAGGAAAATCATAAAGGCCCCTCCATATATCTTTATTGAATCTTTTGTTTAAACAAATATTCTTATTCCGATCACGTATAAAAATATAATAAAAAAATCTGTGTTTTATAAATTTTTTTATTTTTTTTACAGGGAATTTATGTACAGTTCCATTTTGAATGGAAAAACAAGAATTTTTAATTGGACATAAGAAACATTTAGGATTTTTTGGAGTACATAAAATAGAACCTAAATCCATAATTGCTTGATTAAAAATTCCTGGATGTTCAAAATCTATGATTTTTGAAACAATAATTCGAAACATATTTTTTGTAGTGGAAGATGTAATATTATTGGATATTCCAAAATATCTGGAAAATACTCGACAAGCATTTCCATCAATAGCAGGTATAATTTCATGAAAACATATAGATGCGACAGCGGCTCCTGTATATGGTCCTATTCCTTTATATTTTATTAATTCTTGATATTTGACTGGAAAAAAATTTTTTCCATTTTTTAATTTTTTAGCAAAAGAATGTAAATATTTTGCTCTAGAATAATAACCTAATCCTTCCCACTTTTTCAATACGTCTTTCTCCTCTGCTTGAGCTAGTTTTTCTAAATTTGGAAATTTTTTTATAAAATTTAAATAAGACTTTATTATGGTTTGTGAAACTCTTGTTTGTTGCAACATAAACTCTGAAACTAATATATAATATGGATTTGTAGTTTTTCTCCAAGGAAGTTTTCTATGATTTTTCTTGTACCAATTTATTATTTTTTTGGAAAAATCCATATATTTTTAATTTTAAAGCAATTTATGCCTATTTATAAAAAATTGGTATATTTAGGAAACCGAATCGAATTTTGTTATTCGATATAATGATTTAACATGACAAAAGCAGATATAATAACAGAAATCATATCAGAGACTGGATCTGAGAGAGTTGATACGCAAAAGGTGATAGAAACATTTATGAAAAAAATAAAACAAAGTTTAACGTCGGGGGAAAATGTTTATTTAAGAGGATTCGGATCATTTATTATTAAATATAGAGCGAAAAAACTGGGCCGTCATATATCCAAAGATATGTCTATTGTAATTCCTGCGCATAATATACCGGCATTTAAACCTGCAAAGTCTTTTACCGAACTAGTGAAAAAAAATGTTCCTATCAAGAAATCAATGAAAACGGGAATACAATGAATCAAACAATTACTAAATAAAAATTATGCCAAACGGAAAAAAAAGAAAAAGACGTAAGATAGCAACTCATAAAAGAAAAAAAAGAAATAGGAAAAATAGGCATAAAAAGAAATAATAATTTTTTTTAAAAAAATTAATCTATTGTAATTTATACAAACTTTTTTCCTTGTTTTTGTGTATGAATAAAGAGTTAATTATAAATGCAGAAGAACAAGAAGTTAAAATCGCTCTTTTGGAAGAAGGAAAATTATTAGAGCTTCACAGAGATGTTTTTAATAAAAAATTCTCTGTAGGAGATATTTATTTGGGAGTCGTTCAAAAAATTCTGTATGGATTAAATGCTGCTATCATAGATATAGGGCATTCAAAAGGAGCATTTTTGCATTATGATGATCTTGGATTTCAAACTCATCAAATATTGGATTTGATATCAAAGAATCACACAAAAAAAGAAAAAGAATTTGTTTTTAATAATTTTAATAACCCAGAAAACAGAAATTCTATATGTCGTATATTGCATATTGGACAGAAAATATTAGTTCAAATTTCTAAAGAACCTATTTCTAATAAAGGCCTAAAACTTACTACAAAAATTTGTATTCCAGGAAGAAATCTAATACTCATTCCTTTTTCAGAAAAAATTTCTATTTCAAAAAAAATAAAAGATGTAAAAGAAAGAAATAGATTGATTTCTTACATAAAAAAAATAATCCCAAATTCATTTGGGATTATTATTCGTACAGCTGCTAATAATGAAATAGAAGATATTTTAAATGAAGAACTAATTTTCTTAGTAAAAAAATGGAAAAAAATATCAAATAATTTAATGAAACTTTTTCCACCAGTTCGGGTGTTAAGTGAAAATAGTAAAACTTATTGTTTATTAAGAGATATATTCAATGATGATTTTAAATCTATTTGTTGCAATGATAATTTTATCTGCCAAGAAATTCATTCATATTTATCTTTAATTTCTCCAAAGAAAACCAACATCATTAGATATTACAAAGGTAATATCCCCATATTTGAAAAATATGGGATAGAAAAACAAATACAAATTTTTTTAGGAAAAAATGTACCTCTTGAAAATGGAGCTTATCTTATTATAGAGCATACTGAAGCTTTACATGTTATAGATGTTAATAGTGGTATGATCAATCATATGATGAAAAATTGTACGGAATCAGAAAGAATTAATAACATATTAAAAATAAATTTGTTAGCCGCAACGGAAATAGCCAGACAACTAAGATTAAGAGATATGGGTGGTATTATCGTAGTGGATTTTATAGATATGTCTGATTCTATACAAAAAAAACGACTATATGAACATTTAAAAGAAAAAATGAAAAACGATAGAGCAAAACATCAAATATTACCTCCCAATAAATTTGGTTTAGTTCAGTTTACTCGTCATAGGGTAAGACCTGAATTAAAAAAAATAAATATAAATAATAAATATTCTAAACATTCTCCTGAAAATTATATTCATCACTTAGAATTTATTATAGAAACTATTATAAAAAATAAAAATCATAAAAGAATACAATTACATACTCATTCTTTTGTTTCGGCTTATTTAAAAAAAGGATTTCCTTCTATTCAACAAAAATGGTTGTTGAAATATAAAAAATGGATTCAAATAATTCCAAGAGATTCATTCGAATATACAGAATATAAAATTCTGAATAAAAATCGTGAAATTGTATCATCTTCTTTTTATTTTCATTAAAATTTATTATAAATTTCCAAATAAAGTGGGCGTGGTGGAACCGGTATACACGTCAGAATTAGGATCTGATGCCTATTAGGCGTAAGGGTTCGAATCCCTTCGCCCGCATTTATTTTTGTATATTTCTTTTTTTGTATCCTATATAAATTTGTCTGGGTCTTCCTATGGGGTCTTTATTATATTTCATCTCTTTCCAATGAGCCATCCACCCCGGTAATCTTCCTAAAGCAAACATAACAGTAAACATGTATTTTGGAATCCCTATAGCCTGATAAATAATTCCTGAATAAAAATCAATATTAGGATAAAGTTTTTTTTCCACAAAATAAGGATCTTGAAGAGCATTTTCTTCAAGATTTTTTGCCAATTCCAATATAGGATCAGAAATTCCTAATTGTTGAATTATATTTTCGGCTACTTTTTTAGCTATTTTAGCTCTAGGATCAAAATTTTTATAAATTCTATGTCCAAAGCCCATGAGTCGAAATGGATCTTTTTTATTTTTTGCTTTTTCTATCCATTTTTTTATATTTCCTCCACTTTGTAAAATATCTTCTAACATTTCAATTACAGCTTGATTCGCTCCCCCATGCAATCTTCCCCAAAGAGCACTCATGCCTGCAGATATAGATGAAAATAATCCAGTATCAGCAGAACCTAATAAACGGACAGTAGTTGTGGAACAATTTTGTTCATGATCGGCATGTAATATTAATATCTTATTCAAAGCGTCTGTAATAATAGGATTTTGTTCATAAGATTTATTGGGAATGGAAAAAAACATTTCTAACAAATTAGATGTATAATCGAGATTAGGATTAATATGAGGAGGAGGTAATCCTACTTTTTTTCTGTAAGTTAAAGCCGCTAAAATAGGTAATTTAGCTAATAAATGAAGATACATATCTTCTTCCTGTAAACAATTTATAAATGTATCTAAAATATAGGTTAAAGAAGATAAAATACCCATTGGATGATAAAAATTAGGAATATGGTCAAATATTTTGTTTATTTCTTTATGAAGATGATTAAATGTTTTTATTTTTTCAGAAAAAGATTTTAATTGTGCAGTATTAGGGAGTTCTCCATTTAAAATAAGATAACTCGTTTCAATAAACGAACATTTATTAATAATTTGTTCTATAGGATATCCTCTATATAAAAGTTCTCCCTTTTCTCCATCTATAAAACTAATAGAACTTTTTGTGATTCCTGTGTTTTTAAATCCTGGATCAAATGTAATCAAACCTGTATTTTCTCTTAACTGAGAAATATTAATAGCTTTTTCATAAAAAGTTCCATAAATAACAGGTAGCTTGTAATGATATCCATTGATATTAAAATTCACGACACTGCACATAATAAATTAATATTTAATATTTTTAAATATATATATATAATATAAATAAAATGTAACTTTTATATTTTAAAAATCATTTCATCAAATGAAATAAGAGTATCAAACCCCTTTTCAGAAAAATAATTTTTCATTCCTTTTCTAGAACTTATTAAAACAAAATCCCCCCCCCAAGCACCTAAACTCTTTACTATTCCCAAATAATCCGGAAAATATATTTCTTTAATAGTAGGGATATTTAATATTTTTGATATAATATTTTCATGTTTTAACAATAACTCTTCAAATTCTTTTAATGTTTTACAAAAAGGAATTCTATGAGTTATAGAAGATATAGATTCTATATTTTCATTAGAGACATGAGATATATTAGAACGAAAATATCGTATTTCATCACAAGTATTTTGTTTTTTATTAAGATGCAGAAAAAAAAGTTTATCTCTAAATGGTGGATTAAATTCTATAGGAATAATATGAGGTTTTTGATTCCAAAGTTGATAAATTATGGGTTTTGAAATTGAAACGCAAGCTATATCATAACCACTACCTGGAAAATTGTTTCCTAATAACATATAAGGATCTATTTTTGCCCATTTTGCTATGTTATTCATTAAAGTAGAACTACTCCCTAAACCCCAATCTCTTGGAAATTCAAGTTTTGTTTTGACATATATTCCTAACGAATCATGAAGAAAATTTTTTTGAATTTTTTTAGATTTTAATAATAAATCTCTTAGTTTAAAAGCCGTATTTTTTTCTGTTTCGTAACAAATCTTTAAAGAAGGAAGTTGAAATACCCCTTCAAACCAAGGTTGATTGATTTCATCATAACTTTTCCAATGTAAAACAGAAGATAAATTGTGTATAAAGATAGTTAACGATTGTCCTTTAATTGTAGGAAGAGCTAATCCACAGGCTCCATACAAAATGAAATATTCCCCTGTTAATAACAGTTTTCCGTGACTATAAAAAAAACGTTTATATCTATGTCTATGCATTATGGATTTAGATTTTTTATACAGAATTTTTTGAAATTTTTTTAATTAAACCTTGTAAAATATTACCTGGACCTATTTCTGTAAATGAAACAGCTCCATGAGCTATCATATTTTTTATAGATTGTTTCCATTTGACTGGATAAGTCAGTTGTTTTACAAGATTATTTTTTATATCATAAGATTTTGTGATAGGTCGTGCAGTTACATTTTGATATATTGGGTATTTAGAATCTTTAAAATAAATTTTATTTACAATTTTTTGAAATTTATTTTGGGCTGGTTCCATTATTGGAGAGTGAAAGGCTCCATGAACAGGAAGAACAAATATTTTTTTAGCTCCTATTTTTTTTAGAATAAGACAAACTCTTTTTAAGGCTTGTATTTCTCCAGAAATTACTAGCTGTTCAGGACTATTATAATTGGATGGGACTATAACCCCCCGGTCTTTTTTACAAACGTCTTCTATAATGGAATCTTTTAACCCTAATACGACAGCCATCCCACCATGAGTTGATTCACAAATATTTTGCATAATTGATGCTCTTTGATTCACTAATTTTAATCCATCCTCAAAGGAAAATACATCAACTGCAGCTAAAGCAGAAAATTCTCCCAGAGAATGGCCAGCTACCATATCTGGATCAAAATTATTCGATATTTTTGCTTTGATAACTGAATATATATAAATTGCTAATTGTGTATATTTTGTATTTTTTAAAGTATTCATAGATCCTTCAAACATTACAGATGTCATTCGAAAACCTAAAATTTCATCAGATAATTGAAATAATTTTTTTGCTAAATGAGAATTTTTATATAAGTCTTTTCCCATTCCTACAAATTGAGATCCTTGACCAGGAAATAAATAAGCTTTCATAAAATATTTTGATTAAAAAAAAATAAAAATTAATTATTACATGAAAATAACTGATACCCATACTCATTTATATATGAGAGAATTTGATGAAGATATTGATTTTGTAATTAAAAAAGCCTTTCATAAAGGAATTAATAGATTTTTACTACCTTCTATAGATAGTTCTACTATTCCTAGTATATTAAAATTAGAAAAAAAATATCCTAATATATGCTTTCCTATGGTTGGATTGCATCCAAACAAAGTTGATCCATACAGTTTAGAAAAAGAATTACAAAATATTAAAACATGGTTACATAAACATTCTTTTATTTCTATAGGAGAAATTGGAATGGATCTACATTTAGAAACAAAATTTGTATCTGAACAAGAATATGCTTTTCAAACTCAAATACAATGGGCTAAACAAAAAAAACTCCCTGTCGTTCTACATTGTAGAAAAGCTTTTGATCAAGTTTTTCATATTTTATCAAAAGAGAAAAATTCCTTTCTTAAAGGTGTTTTACATTGTTTCTCCGGTACTTTGGAACAAGCTAAAAAAATTATTGATATTGGAATAAAATTAGGCATTGGAGGAATAATCACTTTTAAAAATAACCATGTTAGTCAATTCTTACATAAAATAAATTTGAATCATTTAGTATTAGAAACTGATTCTCCTTATCTTTCTCCACATCCTTTTAGAGGAAAAAGAAATGAACCAAAAAATTTAAGAATAATTTTAAAAAAATTATCGCAAATTTATTCTACATCAGAAGAAAAAATATCCGAGATTATTCATTTAAATGTGAAAAAATTATTCTTTTAAATAATATTTTGATTCATATCATATTCACACCATTTTGGATGGATTAATAAATTTTTCAAATTCATCAACAGTTAAGTATCCTAATCGAATTGCTTCTTCTTTTAATGTCGTATTATTTTCATAAGCATATTTTGCGATTTCTGCCGATTTTTCGTATCCAATATGAGTATTAAGTGCTGTAACTAACATCAAAGATTGATCTAAAAATTCTTTAATTCTTCGATAGTTTGGTTTTATTCCTTTTACGCAAAAAGAAGAAAAAGAAAAACAAGCATCTGCAAGAAGTTGAGAAGATTGTAAAAAATTATATGCCATTAATGGTTTATATACATTTAATTCATAATTTCCTGAAGATCCAGCCACAGAAATCGCCATATCATTTCCTATAATTTGAGTGCAAACCATAATAATAGCTTCACATTGAGTAGGATTTATTTTCCCAGGCATAATAGAAGATCCAGGTTCGTTTTTAGGAATATAAATTTCTCCAATACCTGAACGTGGGCCAGAAGATAAAAAACGAATGTCATTTGATATTTTAATTAAAGAAATAGCTATTTGTTTAAGAGCACTATGAGATTCAACTATAGCATCATGAGATGCTATTGCTTCAAACTTATTTTTTGCTACCTTAAAAGCCAACCCAGTATATTTACAAATATATTCGGTTACTTTTATATCATATCCTTTAGGAGCATTCAACCCTGTTCCTACAGCCGTTCCCCCTATAGCCAATTCAGAAAGATGATCTAGAGATCTTTTTAGAGCATTTAATCCATGATCAATTTGAGAAACATATCCAGAAAATTCTTGTCCTAAAGTAATGGGAGTTGCGTCCATAAGATGAGTTCTTCCTATTTTAATAACATTATTAAATAATTTTGATTTTTCTTCCAGCGTTTTTTTTATTCCTTGAATAGAAGGAATAGTTTTTTTTACTAATTTTTGATAAGAAGCTATATGCATTGCTGTAGGAAAAGTATCGTTAGATGATTGAGACATGTTTACATCATCATTAGGATGAATAAAAGATTGAGAACTTCCTAGTTTCCCTCCCATTAAAACATGAGCTCTATTGGAAATGACCTCATTGATATTCATATTAGTGTGAGTTCCTGATCCTGTTTGCCATATAACTAAAGGAAATTGATTATTTAGCTTTCCCTCTATAATTTCATCACAAACTAAAGATATCATATCTTTCTTTTTTTTAGATAGAATACCTAATTTAAAATTAGCATGAGCAGCGGCTTTTTTTAAAAAACCAAATGCATGAATAATTTCTATAGGCATAGAAGCTTCTGAACCAATTTTAAAATTATTTCTAGATCTTTCTGTTTGTGCTCCCCAATATTTATTTACAGGTACTTTCACGAAACCTAAAGTGTCTTTTTCTATTCTATATGTCATTATCCTATTTTTTTACGAAATTATATATATAAAAATTATAATTCATCTATGATTATTAAATTTATAGGATTTTTGTTTTTTTTATTTATAACTATATCTGGTTTTTGGTGTATATTTTTCTTATCTTCTTTTATCATTTATTGGATAATGAGTGTATTCATTTTTACAATCCGTTCTAAGTATGTTAAAAGAAAAAAAATACAGGATCTTTAAAAATAAATATTTTTGGATTATCGTTTTTTTCTTCATATGGATATCTTTTTTTGATTCGAATTCTTTAATGTTACATTATAAGTTTAAAAAAAATATTAAGGAAATGACATACAACAGAGATTTTCTGAAAAAAAAGATTTTATTAGAAGGAATTAAACTAGAAAAATTAACCGCAGACCCTAAATATCTTGAAAAATTGGCAAGAGAAAAATTTTACATGAAAAAAGAAGATGAAGATTTGTTTATTCTAAACAATAGAAAATAATTCTAACGACCCATATGAATGAGTAAAACACTTAAATCTGAAGGAGAAATTCCACTAATTCTTGAAGCTTGAGCTAATGATATTGGACGATAATAATCTAATTTTTCTTTTGCTTCTAAAGAAAGTGATTTAATTGATTTGTAATCAAAATTATTCGGAATTTTAATATTTTCCAATTTCAATAATTTTTTTGCATTCTCTTTTTCTCTATCTATGTACCCTTTATATTTTATTCTGATAGAAACTTGTTCCAATATTTCCTGATAAAAATTGTTTTTTTTAATTTCCTCTGTTAAAAATGGAATGGAAACAATGTCTTCTACATCAATCTCAGAACGAGATAAAATGGTTTCTATTTTTTTTTCATGATATATTTTAGAAGAATTTTTAGCACTCAATATAGGATTTATAGTCTTGGGATCAAAATTTTTATTTTGGAATAAAAACATACATTTTTTAATTTTAGATTGTTTTTTATCTAATTTATACATTTTTTCCTTTGAAATTAAGCCTATATTATATCCCATAGGAGTTAATCTTTCATCCGCATTATCTTGTCTTAATAACATTCTATATTCAGCTCTTGAAGTAAACATTCTGTAAGGTTCTTTCGTCCCTTTTGTAATCAAATCGTCTATTAAAACACCAATATAAGCTTGATTTCTTTTGAGAATAAATGGTTCTTTTTGGTGAATTTTTAAATGAACATTGATTCCTGCCATTAATCCTTGTGCCGCCGCTTCTTCATATCCAGTTGTCCCATTAATTTGTCCGGCAAAAAAAAGATTTTCTATAATTTTGCTTTCTAAAGTAATTTTTAATTGTTCTGGGGGAAAATAATCGTATTCAATAGCATATCCAGGCTTTAATATTTTTACTTTTTCAAAACCTGAAATTTGTTTCAAAGATTGAAATTGGATTTTTTCTGGAAAGGATGTTGAGAACCCATTCACATATACTTCTACAGTATCCCATCCTTCTGGTTCAACAAAAATTGTATGTTCTTCTTTATCAGAAAACCGTAAAACTTTTTCTTCTATAGAAGGACAATATCTAGGACTAACACCTTGAATCAACCCTGTATAAATTGGAGAATCGATGAAATTATTACGTATAAAATCATGTAATTTTTTATTGGTGTAAGTAATGTAACATTTTCTTTGTTCTTTCAATTTTTTTGTATTATAAAAAAAAGAAAATTTTTTGGGATTTATATCTCCATTTTGAGACCTCATCTTATCATAATTTAAAGAACGTCCATCTACTCTTGGGGATGTTCCTGTTTTCATTCTTCCAAACCTAAATCCAAAATTTTTAGTTAATTGTTCCGTAATACCTGTTACTTCTTTTTCTGCTATTCTTCCTCCATTTATTTTTTTTTTTCCAATATGTATTTTTCCATTTAAAAAAGTACCATTTGTAAGTATTACTGATCTTCCTTTAATTTTTAATCCGAAATAAGTTTGAACGCCTTTCACTTTATACTGTTCTATTATTAAAGATGTTACTGTATCTTGGTACAGATCTAATCTAGCATTTTTTTCTATAAAAAATCTCCAATAATAAGAAAATAATTTTCTATCACATTGAGCCCTTGGACTCCATACAGCAGGTCCTTTAGATTTATTAAGCATTCTAAATTGAATAGTACTAGAATCTGCAACTATCCCAGAATACCCCCCTAAAGCATCTATTTCTCTAATAATCTGACCTTTAGCGATTCCTCCAATAGCGGGATTACATGACATTTGAGCTATAGTTTGCAAATTAGTAGTGATAAGCAAAGTTTTAGATCCCATATTAGAAGATGCAGAAGCAGCTTCAACACCTGCATGCCCTCCACCAACCACAATAACATCATATATATCTAAAAACATGATTTTATTGAAATAAATTTAAATAAAACTCTTCTTTTTTTTTCATAATTTCTTTATTTATATGATGATGATCATCATATCCTAAAAAATGTAATATAGCATGTATCATAACACGTTTTAATTCATATATAAAAAACTGACCCCATTTTTTAGAATTTTCACTAACTCGATCTACACTAATAAATATATCTCCGGATATATATTGATTGACAGAATAATCAAACGCAAGCACATCTGTATAAAAATTTTTTCTCAAATATTTTTGATTCATATCTAAAATAAAATTATCATCACAAAAAATATAATTAATATTTCCAATATACATACCTTCATTATTTAATAAAATACAAATTTCATTAATTAATGAAGATCCTTTTTGAATCTGAAAATTAGAAATTTCATAAAAAAAATTAATCATTATAAAATAATATTATTAAATAATAATAATATTTATTTATTTTTAGTAAAATATTTGTATATTTTGATAAAAATAATTCCTAATATATTTACTTCATTAAATTTATTTTTTGGATGCATATCTATAATATTTTTACAATCTAAAGATTTTAATTATTCTGCTATTGCTACTTTATTTTCAATAATTTTTGATTTTTTGGATGGTTTTTTTTCTAGATTGATAAAAAATCAAAAATTATTTGGGAAAGAATTAGATTCTTTAGCAGATATGGTTTCTTTCGGAATAGTTCCATCTATAATAGTTTTTCTTTTGTTGGAAAAAAAAACACCGATTCCATTTATTGAATATTCAGCTTTTTTTATTTCCATTGCCTCTGCATATCGTCTAGCTAAATTTAATATTTTTACTTATTGTAAAAATTATATTATAGGACTAACAACCCCCATAAACACCCTATTTTTTTCTTCTTTATCTCTTATTATTACAAATGATAATATTCCTTTTTTTCAAAAAAAAATCATATATCTTATTACAATGCTTTTGATAATATTCTTATCCTGTTATCTTTTAGTGTCTCATATTCCAATGTTCTCTTTTAACTTTGAAAACTTTTCTTGGAAAAAGAATAAAATACGTTATATTTTTTTATTAATTAGTACATTTCTTTTATTAACTTTACATATGAGGGGGGTTCCATGTATTATTATTTTTTATATAATAATTTCAATCTATTTTCATAGATCAAAACAAAAAATTCATAATTAAAAATATGAAATTAAAACTTCATCGTCCTATTTGTTTTTTTGATATAGAGGCAACAGGAATCAATATAGGAAAAGATAGAATCATAGAAATATCTATATTAAAAATATTTCCTAATAGTAGACAAGAAGATCAAACTTGGTTAATTTGTCCTGGAATTCCTATTCCTCCACAATCAACAGCTATTCATGGTATTAAAGATGAAGATGTGGCAGGAAAACTGAAATTCAAAGATGTAGCTTCTTCTATTTTTAGAATGATTGAAAATACAGATTTAGCAGGGTATAATTCTAACAGATTTGATATCCCAATTTTAGCAGAAGAAATGCTTCGCGCAGGAATATCTTTTGATATTAAAAAACATAAAACTATAGATGTACAAGTCATTTTTCACAAAATGGAACCAAGAACTCTTTCTGCTGCTTATAAATATTATTGTAGTAAAAATCTTATGAAAGCCCATAGCTCTAGAGCTGATACATTTGCTACGTATGAAATATTATTAGCGCAATTAGAAAAATATGAAAATTTAAAAAGAGATGTAAAAAGTCTAAATCAATTTTCTCATCAAAAAAATATAGCAGATCTTGCTGGGTTTATAAAAATAGATGAAAAGGGAAATGAAATATTTAATTTTGGAAAATATAAAGGGAAAAAAGTTTTCGAAATTTTTGAAAAAGATCCTAATTATTATAGTTGGATACAAAATTCCGATTTTCCATTATATACAAAAAAAATATTAACAGGAATCAAATTAAAAAAATTTAATAAATAAATCTTATTCTTGTATAAGATCTTCTAATCTTTTTGATATAAAATTTGTAAGATTTTTTCCATATAATAAATCTTTGGATAACAGAGTTAAATTTAAAGCTTCTTGAAGAATTTTTTTTCTTTTTTCTTCTGATGTTTCTTTTAATATTTTTTTCATCAAAATATGATTTGTATTAACTATTAATTGATAATATTTATTATCTTTTTCTTCTATGATATCTTTTTCTATAGTAGAATTCATTTCTTTTATTCTCCTCAAAAATTCTGGAATAATAATTAAAAAAGGATTATCCTCTTTGGATAAATCTTCTAATTGTATAGAAAATTGGAAATTTTTCATTAAATGATCTTGAATAAGATTTTTTAAATCTTGTTTTTCTTTTTCAGAAAGTTCTGAATGATATTTCTCTTCTTTTCTAAAATTAATTAACTTATCGATATGATCTGAATCCACTCGCACAAAACAAATGTCTTGATAAGAAAACTCTAATTTCTGTATTAAATGAACTGAAAGTGGACTATCAAAAATTAAAACTTCATAGTATCTATCTTTAGCTTCTTTTATACAACTATATTGTTTTTCTTTATCTGAAGAATAAAGAAAAACAATTTTTCCTTCTTTATTTTTTTGAGTTTCTTTTATTTTTTCCTTAAATTCTTCTAACGTAAAATAATTTTGATCTGTAGTATAAAAAACAAAAAATTTTATAGCTTTTTCAAAGAAATTTTGCGCACTAATCATTCCATACTCTACTATAATTTTTATATTTTTCCATTTTTTTTGAAAATCATCTCTGTTTTTTCTAAACATAGAATCTAACTTATCTGCTACTTTTCTTGTTATATATTTAGATATATTTTGAACAGATGCATCATATTGTAAATGAGAACGTGAAACATTAAGAGGAATATCTGGAGAATCTATAACTCCTCTTAATAAACTAAGAAAATCTGGAACAACTCCTTCTAAATTATCTGTAATATAAACTTGATTTTGATACAAATGAATTTTATCTTTTTGTAGATCTATTCTTTTTTCTATTTTAGGAAAATATAAAACACCTGTTAAATGAAAAGGATGATCTATATTTAAATGCACCCAAAATAAAGGATCATCTAATTGATTTGGATATAATTCATGATAAAAATCCAAATAATTTTTATCGTTTAATTGAAGTGGATTTTGTTTCCAAGCAGGATTTGTATTATTGACAACAATTTCTTTTTCTTTATTTTCATTATCCTTTGATTTTGAGGATAAAGAAATACTTATGGGCATGAATTTACAATATTTTTGTAATAGTTTAAAAATACGATCATAATCCAAAAATTCTTTCTTATCTTCATTAATAAATAAAACAATTTCTGTCCCTCTATCTTTTTTTTCAATTTCTTTCATTACAAAACTTGGATCCCCTTCACAAGACCAAAATATAGATGATGCATTTTTTTTATAAGATTGCGTGTATATTACAACTTTATTTGCTACCATAAAAGAAGAATAAAAACCCAATCCAAAATGTCCAATAATATTAGAGTCCGTTGTAGATAAATTTTTATATTTTTTAACAAATTCTTCAGCTCCAGAAAAAGCTATTTGGTTTATATATTTATCTACTTCCTCTTTCGTCATGCCTATCCCATTATCTAAAATATGAAGTGTATTATTTATTTTATCTATGATAATTTTTACTTGAAAATTATCAGTAATTTCATCCCAATTTTCTAATTGGATTAAAGTTTTTAATTTGATAATAGCATCTATAGCATTAGAAACTAATTCACGTAAAAAAACTTCTTGATTTGAATAAAGAAATTTTTTAATAATAGGAAAAATATTATCTGAAGTCACATTAATTTTATTAATTTCCATAAATACTAATATTAAATGTTTAATTTTTACGCAAAAGTTATACCATGATTTATGTAATAGACAACATGTCAGTTTTATTTGTATTCAAAAAAATTATCAATAAATTTTTTTCCATCAAATATTTTTAGATCTTGTAATTTTTCTCCTATTCCTAAGTATTGAATAGGAATTTTAAATTGATCCATGATTCCTATTACTACTCCTCCTTTGGCTGTTCCTTCTATTTTTGTTAAAATAATAGAAGAAATTTTAACAAAAGAGGTAAACTTTTTTACCTGTTCAAAAGCATTTTGACCAGTTGTAGCATCTAAAATAAGGATAATCTCATGAGGGGAATCAGGAATTATTTTTTTCATGACTCTGCTTATTTTAGAAAGTTCTTCCATAAGACTGATTCGATTTTGTAATCGACCAGCAGTATCAATTAGGACTACATCTTTTTTTTTATATTTTGCAGATTGCAAAGTATCATACGCCACAGATGCTGGATCTGCATATATATGTTGTTTGATTAAAGGAACTCCAGCATGATTTGACCATATTTCAAGTTGATCAATAGCCGCGGCTCTAAATGTATCTGCAGCGCCTATCACAACATGAAATCCTTTTTTCTTTAAAAAGAAAGCTAATTTACCAATAGTAGTTGTTTTTCCAACTCCATTCACTCCTACTACCAATATAACATATGGTTTTTTATTATTTTTTTTATTTTTCTTTCTAAACAAATATTTAATATTTAAAAAAAGATTTTCAATTTCCTCTTTAAGAATATTATAAATCTCTTTAGAGTCTCTATATTTTTCTTTTTGAATTCTTGTTTCTAAGTTATTAATAATTTTTATAGTGGTTTTCGTACCTATATCTGCAGATAATAATACTTCTTCAATATGATCAATCACATTGATATCTATTTTTGATTTTTTCAAAAAAATATTTTTTATCTTGGATAAGAAGGATTCTCTAGTTTTTTTTAATTCATGGTTGAATATTTTATCTTTTTTCAAAAACATTATAATTCATTGCTTTTTTGCAAAAAAAAACCTTGATCTCTTTACCAGATATCATTTTTTTTTCAAAAGTATAAGAACCTGACTTTTTAGATTTCACTATTCTTATAGCTAAAGTCATTTTTTTTGAAATCTTTTTTTTTTGACTATTATCCCCGCTTTTTTTAGACATTATTATTTAATTTCTTTATGAATCGTATATTTTTTTAATATAGGATTATATTTCTTTAGTTCAATTCTATTTGGAGTATTTTTCTTATTTTTTGTAGTAACATATCTAGAACAACCAGAAATTCCAATTTTTCTTTGTTCAATACATTCTAATATAACTTGTATTCTATTTCCTTTTTTTCCCATTATTTCAATATTTTTTATATTTAAAACGTTTTAAAACTTCTTCTATTCCTATTTTATTAATAAGTTTAATAGTAGAAGTGCAAATTTTTAAAGTAATCCACTTTTTTTCTTTTACTAAAAAGAAACGTTTTTTGCATAAATTAATATTAAAACGACGTTTTTTTTTGTTATTAGCATGAGAAACCTTATTTCCGATCATTGCTTTTTTTCCTGTCAATTCACAAACTTTTGACATAATAATTTTTTTGTTTTAACTTGCCAAAACAATAAATATAACATATTATATTAATATAAAGACATTCCATGTCAGGACACAGTAAATGGTCAAATATACAACATAGGAAATCAAATCAAGATTTTAAAAAATCTAAAAAATTTTCTAAATTTATTAAAGAAATTTCTACAGCCGTCAAAGAATCAGGCACCAATAATTCTCGTTTCAAAAATGCAATTTTAAACGCAAGATCAGTTAATATTCCTAAAAAAACTATAGAAAAAGCGATAAAAAAAGCTTTACAAATCAAAACAGATGATTATAAAAATTTAAATTTAGAAGGACTAATTCATGGAATTAGTATAATTATAGAATGTATGACGAATAATAGCATTCGAACTAGTTCTCATATTAAAACACTTTTTAATAAAAATGGAGGAAGGTTATGTCATAATGGGGAATTAAGCCATTTTTTTCATAGAATGGTGGTTTTTTGTATTAAGAAAAAAGATATTCATCATTCAATGGAGGATTTTCAACTTATGACAATAGATTTTGGAGCTCAAGATGTTATAATAGATCATTGTATGGTTTATTTATACACTAACTTGGAATATTTGGGAGTGATGAAAAATAATTTAGAAAGACTAAAAATTTTTCATGAGTATAAAATCAAACGTATTCCAAAACAAATTAAGTATCTTTCAGAAGAAAAAAGAAACAAAGTTATAAATTTTGTTGATAAACTTTACCTGAATGAGGATGTAAAAAATATTTACTCAAACCTAGATGAAAATAAAAAGTAAATGTCCTATCGCATTTTTTTTACAAAAAAAATGAGGAAAGTCCGGACACCATAGAGCGACACAATGGGTAACACCCATCCATCGTGAGATGAGGAATAGTGCAACAGAAAGAATGTACAGAATACAAAATTAGCTGTAGTGAAATCATGTAAACTCTGTGTGGTGAAATGCCATGTATACCGGTAAACTAGCTCGGTTGAAACCGGGGGGTAGGCAGATTGAGATCATGGGTAACCTAGATCCTAGATAAATGATAGGTGTAGAAACAGAATCCGGCTTACAATTTTACTTTTTTGGAGAGATGGCCGAGAGGATTAAGGCGCACGTCTGGAAAGCGTGTTCACAAAAAAAGTGTCAAGGGTTCGAATCCCTTTCTCTCCGCTCCGATCTATAAATTTTCTACATCTTTTAATTTTTTTTCTATCAAATTAATTCTAACACCTAATAATCTATCTATGTCTTTGGAGGCTCCTTGCAATTTATCTTGAGCTTGATGAAGTAATAATCCAAATTTTTTGAATTCTTGTTTTACCATTTCCAAAATTTTCCAAACTTCAGAACTTCTTTTTTGAATAGCTAAAGTTTTGAACCCAATTTGTAAACTGTTTAATACAGCAGCTAATGTGGACGGACCTGTAATTACTGTTTTGTATTTTCTTAATAATTCTTCTAATAAACTAGAATTTCTTGCAACTTCAGCATATATACCTTCAAAAGGTAAAAAAAGAATAGCGAAATCAGTAGTATGTGGAGGGTCTATATATTTTTCTTGAATATCTTTGGACATTTTTTTAATCACAGATTCCATATTTTTTATAGCTATTTCTATATTTTTTTTTTCTCCATTATGATAAGCTTTCTGGACTTTTTCATAAGTTTCTTTTGGAAACTTAACATCAATAGGTAACCATATCATATCTCCATCTCCAAATCCAGGAAGTTTAATTGCAAATTCTACCACAAAATTTGTACTAGATTTCGTGACAACATTACAAGCATATTGTTCCGGAGATAATATTTGTTGTAAAAGCATTGAAAGCTGCATTTCACTAAAACTTCCACATATTTTTATATGATTTAAAGTTCTTTTTAAAGAACTCACATCTTTTGCTAAAATTTTCATTTCTCCTAATCCCTCTTGTAAAAAAAATAATTGATTCCCAATTATTTCGAATGATTTCCCTAAATGCACATTTAAAGAAGTTTGAAGTTTATCATTAACATTTTCTCTGATTTCATCAATTTTATTCTCAATAAATTTAATAAACTTTTCTTGTGATGTATAAATTGAATCTAATTTTTTATCTTGGGACTCTATATAAAATTGAATTTTTTTATCAATAGAATCTTGAAATATTTTTACATTTTGTATCAAATCAATCTTTATTTCAACTAATGAATTATTTATTTCAATTCTACTATTTTTATATAAATTTTGAATTTCATTTTGTTGATCTTTAAATTCTTTTCTAAAAAAAAATTCCAATTTCCTAAAAAAATATACGCATATAAATAAAATAAAGAAATTAAGAAGTATAAATGAATAATGCATTTGAGGAAAAAATAGCGGGAATAGGACTCGAACCTATGACCTTCGGGTTATGAGCCCGACGAGCTACCAACTGCTCCATCCCGCGAATATTATTTATTAATATAATGTTTTTCATCTAAAAAATCAAATATTAAAAAATTTATTCATCCATTCATAGATATTAAAAACTCCTCATTATTTTTAGTTCTAGACATTCTAGATCTTAAAAATTCCATAGCTTCTACTGGATTCATATCAGAAAGATGTTTTCGTAAAATCCACATTCTTTGTAATGTGTTTGAATCAAGTAAAAGATCATCTTTTCTCGTACTAGAAGAAACAAGATCAATAGCTGGATAAATTCGTTTATTAGCTATTTTCCTATCTAATTGAAGTTCTTTATTTCCTGTCCCTTTAAATTCTTCGAAAATTACTTCATCCATTTTTGATCCAGTATCGATCATAGCTGTAGCAATTATAGATAAAGATCCTCCATTTTCTATATTTCTAGCAGCTCCAAAAAATCTTTTTGGTTTATGTAATGCATTTGCGTCTACTCCTCCTGATAATACCTTTCCAGATGCAGGAGCAACAGTATTATAAGCACGTGCTAAACGTGTAATAGAATCTAATAATATAACTACATCATGTGAACATTCTACCATTCTTTTTGCTTTTTGTAAAACAATATTAGCAACTTTAACATGTCGATCTGCAGGTTCATCAAAAGTAGATGCAATGACTTCTCCTTTTACATTTCTTTGCATATCTGTGACTTCTTCTGGTCGTTCATCAATTAATAATATAATCAAATAAACTTCAGAATGATTAGCCGCAATAGCATTGGCTATTTCTTTTAATAAAGTAGTCTTTCCTGTTTTAGGAGGAGCGACAATCATCCCTCTCTGTCCTTTTCCTATAGGAGTAAAAAGATCTACAATTCTTGTAGAAAGAGTTGCATTTTTTTCAGCTAATTTGAATTTTTCATTTGGAAATAATGGAGTTAAATGTTCAAAAGAATCTCTATCTCTGACAAAAGAGGGAGACCTTCCATTAATTTCAATAATTTTAATTAGTGGAAAATATTTTTCTCCATCTTTAGGGGGACGTACTTCTCCTCTTATTGTATCTCCTGTTTTCATGCTAAAAAGTCTAATTTGAGATTGTGAAACATAAATGTCATCAGGAGATGATAAATAATTAAAATCGGAAGATCTTAAAAATCCATAATTTTCTGGCATAATTTCTAATACTCCTTCACTGATTATGATCCCTTCAAATTCATATTCAGGAGTACGATATTTATTTGTGGAAGAAATAGAAGATATTTTTTGTTGTGATCCTACTTCTATCCTATGAGATATGTTTTGAGCTTCAAATTTATTATTTTTATTATTTCTATCATTCTTTTTCCAATTAGAAAAATTTTGATGTTTTTTTTGAAATTTTGTAGAAGATTCTTCCGGTAATTTAGAATTAGAAATTTTTAAATATTCCTTAAATATATTTTTTTTTCCATTTATGTTCTTTTTTTCTTTAAATGAATTTTTAGATTCAGTATTTTTTCGCATTTTAAATCCTTTTTTTAAAGGATTTTCCTTTTTTAAAGGATTTTCCTTTTTTAAAGGATCAGAAGTATTTTTATTATTAAAAATGGAAATAATTTTTTCTAGGAGTTCGTTTTTTCGTAATTGTGTGCATTTTTTTAATCCTGATGAACGAGCGATCTCCTGTAATTCAAAAAGTTTCTTACTTTTTAATTCAGTAATATCAAACATAAAATGATTGGGTTTTATATATGTATATGCTTGGGAAGCAATATACTTTTTATGAAAAATAACTTAGAAACGATAAATACAATTATACGAAAAATTAATTTGAACTTAAATAACAAAATAAGAAATTATAAAGATAATTTAATTTTTACATTATGTTATATAGAATACAAACATTATACTTACTTATTTCTATTTTTATTTATTCTATTCTTATCTATTTTTTTAAATTTAAAAATATAACTGATTTTTCTAATTTTTATCTAAATAAAATAATTTTAATTTTTCTGATTATATGTTTATTTCTATCTATTTTAAGTCTTTTCTTTTTCAAGAAACAAAAATTGCAAATCTTTTTTAATAAGATTAATATACTCGCTAACACGATTTATGTATTCATCTTTTTCTTTTCATATTTTCAATTAAATAAATACACATTTATTGTGTTTCTTTTTTTTATATTATGTATATATATTTTGTATTTAACAAACAGAGCTATAAAAAAAGATATCGAATTAATCGATTCGATAAATCGAATACGATAAATATTTATTATAAAGATTTCAAAAAATGAAAAAAACTTCATTGATCCCAAAATTAGAAATTTACAAAAAAGAATTTTTTGAAATTTTAAAATTAATCACACAACCTCGTATCATATCCGATCAAAAAAAATATAAAACATTATTGAATAAATACACAAAATTAGAAAAAATAGTCTCTCTTTATGAAGAATACAAAAAAAAATTGGCTTTATTTAAAGAAATAAATTTTATTTTAGAAAATGATTCAGATCCGGAAATGAAGGAATTCGCTTCAACAGAAAAATACAAAATTTCAGACAATTTATCTTCTATTGAAAAAGAATTATCGAATCTTTTCTTTGCTCTAAAAGAAAATAATACAGAAGAAGAAGAAGATGATAGAAATGGTGCTATTGTAGAAATTCGTTCTGGAACAGGGGGAGATGAAGCGTGTCTTTTTGTTGAAGATATATTAAGAATGTATACAATGTATTTTAAAAAATCAAGTTGGAAATATAAAATTATACACGCTCAAAAAGGAGGAATAAAAGGATACAAAGAAATCATTTTAGATATCAATGGAAAAAAGGGGGTTTATGGTAATTTAAAATTTGAATCTGGAGTACACAGAGTCCAAAGGGTCCCTGAAACAGAATCTCAAGGAAGAGTGCATACATCTGCTATAACTGTTGCCGTTTTTCCTAAAGTTAAAGATATAGAAGTCAACATTAATTTATCTGATATCAAAAAAGACACTTTTAGATCTAGTGGATCTGGGGGACAACATGTAAACAAAACAGAGTCTGCTGTACGATTAACTCATATTCCAAGTAAAATTACAGTAGAATGTCAAGAAGAACGTTCTCAACATAAAAATTTTGAAAAAGCTATAAGTGTTTTACGATCACGTATTTATCAAAATGAAAAAGAGAAAAGATTAAGGAAAATATCTGTAAAAAGAAAATCTTTGGTTTCTACAGGAGATCGTTCAGTAAAAATTAGAACCTATAATTATCCTAGAAATCGAGTAACAGATCACAGAATTCATAAATCTATTTATAATCTTACAGGATTTATGAATGGAAACATTCAAGAAATGATTGATTTTTTAAAATCATTTGAAAAAAAATAACATTTCATTCTTTCTTCGTGAAGAAAAAATCTAAATTATCCAAAAAATTTGTGTTATAATTTCCTTTTAAAAAATCATTATTTTGCATAAGTTTTCTATAAAAAGGAAGAGTTGTATGTATCCCTTCTATTACAAATTCATCTAAAGAACGACGCATTTTTTCAATAGTTTCTTCTCTACTTTTTGCAGTGGTAATAATTTTAGCAATCATAGAATCATAATAATGTGATACAAAATATCCTGCATAAATATGTGTATCAATACGCACGCCCTTTCCTCCAGGTAAATGCATTTGAGTTATTTTTCCAGGAACCGGACGGAAATTTTGATACGGTTCTTCTGCATTAATTCTACATTCTATTGAGTACATTTTAGGATAAAAATTTTTTTTTATGGAAAGTTTTTTTCCATAAGCCAAAAATATTTGTTCTTGAATTAAATCCAAACCTGTTATTTCTTCGGTAACAGTATGTTCTACTTGTATTCTGGGATTCATTTCCATAAAATAAAAATTTTTATTTTGATCTACTAAAAATTCGATAGTCCCTACTCCTTCATAATGAATATATTCAGCCGCTTTTACAGCTTCTTCTCCCATTTTTTTTCTAAGAAATGGAGTTAAAAATGGAGAAGGAGCTTCTTCTAGTAATTTTTGATTTCTTCTTTGAATAGAACAATCTCTTTCGGATAAATGACATGCTTCTCCATATTTATCTCCTAGAATTTGGACTTCTATGTGTCGCGGGTTTAAAATTAATCTTTCTATATACATATCTTTTTTTCTAAAACAAGACCAGGCCTCTTTTTTAGCTTCTTCCCAAGAACTTTTTAAATGATTTTTATCTAAAACAGATCGTATTCCTTTTCCTCCCCCTCCATATACAGCTTTTATAATAATTGGATATCCTATTTTATCTGCAATCTTATCGATTTCTTTATAAGATGATTCTACAAAACAGTCTGATCCAGGTAAACAAGAGATCCCAATTTTTTTCATAGTTTTTTTAGCTGAAATTTTATTTCCCATTTGAATCATATGACTCGGTTTTGCTCCGATAAATTTTATACCATGTTTTTGACACATAGAAGAAAAATATGCACTCTCAGATAAGAAACCGTATCCAGGATGAATTGCATCTGCATTTGTAATTTCTGCAGCAGAAATTAAATTGGGTATATTTAAATAAGATTGATATGGAGGAGGAGGACCAACACATACAGCTTCATCTGCAAAATAAACATGAAGACTATATTTATCTGCAGTAGAATAAACGGCTACAGTTTTAATCCCCATTTCTTTAGCTGTCCGTATAATTCGTAAAGCAATTTCTCCACGATTAGCTATTAATATTTTTTTAAACATAAAAATTTAATAGTTAGGATTTAATAGGATCTAAAAGAAACAAAGGTTGATCATAATCAACAGGAGAAGCATCCTCCACCATAACTTTAACCAACTTTCCATTTACTTCAGATTCAATATCATTAAATAGTTTCATTGTTTCTATCACACAAACTTTTGTTCCTATTTTTATATCATCTCCTATTTTGACAAAAGGTTCTTGATCAGGATGAGGTTTTCTATAAAATGTTCCTATCATAGGAGATTTTATGGTTAAATATTGATTTTCATTTTCTTTTCCTGTTTTATAAAACCTATCCGAAAAATCAGAAATAGATGAGGATGAATATACTTTAGTAGGATAACATGAACGTTTTTCATTTTTGATGAATGTTTTATTTTTCATGTAAATTTCAGTGTTATCTATTTTTATCCTAATTTCATCAATATTTGAATCCGAAATAATCTGAATCAAAGATTTGATTTTTTTTAAATCCATAATATTTGATTTTACAAGGATTCTTTCTCGTTTTTATTATATACAATTTTTCCTCTATAATAAAGTTTATTATCATGCCAATATGCATGATGATATAAATATTTTTGTTTTGTTAAAGGACATTTTGCTAACAAAGGTTCTTTGATTTTAAAGTGACTTCTTCTTTTATTTCTTCTAGATTTAGATTGTCTTCTTTTAGGGTGGGCCATAAATAAACATATTTAATAAATTACTAATTTAGAAATAAAATTAAATGTGTTAAATTATTTATATAAATAGAAATAGATATAAAATCTAATCTTTTATGAAACAATTGACTAAACGTAGTGAAAATTATTCAAAATGGTACAACGAAATAACTGTTAAATCTGGTTTAGCAGAATTTTCAGGAATACGTGGTTTTATGATTATCAAACCATATGGATATTCTTTATGGGATAGAATGAAAACAATACTAGATAAAATGTTAAAATTCACTGGACATCAAAATGTATATTTCCCTTTACTAATTCCAAAGTCTCTTTTTTCAAAAGAAAAGGAACATACTGAAATTTTCTCTGAAGGATGTGGAGTTGTTACACATTCTAGATTAAAAAAAAATAGAGAAAAAGAAAGTTTAATTATAGATCCGGAATCTAAATTACAAGAAGAACTGGTAATTAGACCAACTTCAGAAAGTATAATATGGAAAACTTATAAACGTTGGATTCAATCTTATAGAGATTTACCTATTTTATTTAATCAGTGGGGAAATGCCATGAGGTGGGAAATGCGAACTCGTTTATTTCTTAGAACGACTGAATTTTTATGGCAAGAAGGGCATACCGCACATTCTACAAAACAAGAAGCTATCGAAGAAACTTTAAAAATATTAAATATTTATACAGATTTTTCAGAAAAATTTATGGCTATTCCCGTATTACAAGGAATAAAACCATATATGGATAAATTTTCTGGTTCAGAAAAAACATATTGTATTGAAGCACTTATGCTAGATGGAAAAGCTTTACAAATTGGGACTTCACATTTTTTGGGACAAAATTTTTCAAAAGCTTTTGATGTAAGATTTACTAATTTAAACGGAAAACAAGAATATGTATGGGGAACTTCTTGGGGAGTATCTACTAGATTAATAGGTGCATTAATCATGTCTCATTCTGATGATAAAGGATTAGTTTTGCCCCCAAAAATTGCTCCAATACAAATTATTATTATTCCTATATATCACAAAGAAAAATATACTATTATTCATGAAATTTCGAAAAATATATTAAATATTCTAGAAAAAGAAGGAATAAGAGCAAAATATGACAATAATCCGACATTTACTCCTGGATGGAAATTTCATGAATATGAAATGAAAGGGATTCCCATACGAATCAGTATAGGAAAAAACGAAATTCAAAATGGGAAAGTAGAAATTTTTAGAAGAGATACATATGAAAAAATATATTTACCCTGGATAAATTTAAAAAATTCAATCCCAAAATTACTAGATGAAATACAAAAAAATATTTATAAAAAAGCTTTAAATAGAACACAAAAGTTTATTATAAAATCAGATCATTACAATGATTTTAAGAATCAAATCAATCATTCAGGAGGATTTATTTTAGCTCATTGGGATGGAACCAAAAATACAGTTCAAAAAATTCAAGAAGAAACAGAAGCAACTATACGCTGTATTCCTATGTCTAATGAAAAAGAAAAAGGAAAATGTATTTATTCTGGAAATCCTTCTTTACAAAGAGTTGTTTTTTCTAAATCCTATTAAAAAACTTTTAACTTTCCTTTAAAATTATCTATAGATAAATAATTTTTTTTTTCTAAAAAAAAAGTCAATTCTTTTTTCAGTCTTCCAAACACTGAAATCCCTTCTTTCATAAATTGTGTTCCAATTTGAACAGCAGATGCCCCACATAATATATGTTCAAAAATATCTTTTCCAGAAGAAATTCCTCCACATCCTATTATAGAAATATCTTTACGAAGATAAGTATAAAACTTATGAATATTAGCTAGTGCAAATGGCTTTATAATTGGTCCACCTATCCCTCCAAATCCTTTTTTTGGTCGTATGACTACTGATTCTTTATTTGTATCAATAAAAATTCCATTAGGTAAACTATTAACACAAGTGACAAAAAAAATAGGAAATTGATTTAAAATCAAAGCTATATTTTTAATATGTGTATCTTGAAAATAAGGAGGGAGTTTAATCCCCAAAGGTTTTTTGTTAAATTTAAATATGTTTTCTATGAAATTTGATATTTTATAAAAGTTATAACCTAACATGTCTTCTTTTTCAATAAGATTAGGACAAGATAAGTTTAATTCTATAGCAGTCACTTTTGAAGATCCGTTCGCTTTTTGAATTAGAAAATAATTTTCTTCTATAGATAATCCGGATATAGACAGAAAAACAGGTTTGTTGATTTCTTTTTTTTCTAAAAAACTTAGATAAAAATTAATCCCAAGATTAGGCAAGCCCATAGAATTTATACTTCCTGTATTCCATTCAAAATATCTAGGGGAAACATTTCCTTTTCTTGGTTTATATGTACAACTTTTTGTAACAACTCCACCAGAACAACTATTTAATAAATTGGATAATTCTTGATCTGTCGTGCAAAGAACTCCTGAGGCATTCATAATACATAATGGAAGTTTAATTCCATTTATGTTAGTAGAAACGTCTATTTTTTTCATAATTATATGAATCAATTGTATATAAATAATATCCAAGTATAAAATTTTTAACTTTACCAAAACAAATTTTTTTATGGAAGAAAAAGAACAATTCTTTTTAGAAATTTATAATTTAGGAATCATAAAATTTGGAAATTTTACATTAAAAAGTGGAATGAATTCTTCTATATATATAGATTTTCGTCCCATAGCTTCGAAACCGGATTTATTAATAAAATTATCAGATTTACTTATTCATGAAGTTACATCTTATGATTTTGAACTAATTTGTGGAGTTCCATATGCGGCTTTGCCTATAGCTACTACTTTATCTTTGAGATCCAAAATTCCGTTAATTATTAAAAGAAAAGAAAACAAAGGATATGGAACAGAACGAATGATTGAAGGAATATATAAAACAGGACAAAATTGTCTGATTATAGAAGATGTAATTACAAGTGGAGACAGTTTATTAAAAACTGTAATAGATATTGAAAAAGAAGGATTAATAATTAAAAATATTATGTCTATTCTTGATAGAGAACAAGGAGGAATAGAAAACATCAAAAAAAGAGGATATAATATTCGAACTTTATTTAGAATAGGAGAGATTTTCAAAATTTTAAAAAAAAAACATTTTTTAAAGAGAAAAGAAATAGATATGATTCAATTCTTTTTAAGAAAAAAGAACATAAAAAATTTTAAAAATAAGCGAATATCTTATGAAGAAAAAAAAGAAATCGTTTCTCATCCAATAGGAAAAAAACTTATAGATATTACGTTGAAAAAAAAAACAAACTTAGTAGTTTCTCTTGATTTAAGATGTGCTAAAAATATTTTAAAATTAGTCAATTTAATTGGAGATATCATTTGTGGATTAAAACTTCATGTGGATATCATAAATGATTTTTCATTCTCATTTATAAATTGTCTTAAAAATATTTCTATAGAAAAAAAATTTTTGTTATTTGAAGATAGAAAATTATGTGATGTAGGTCCTACGAATTTCCTTCAGTTACATTACGGAATACATAAAATTTCTTCTTGGGCAGATATTGTGACGGCTCATGTACTTGCTGGTGAAATGAGTATACAAAACTTAAATGTACCTTCTCACATGGGGTTAATTACAATATCTGAAATGTCTTCTTATGGAAGATTGTCTGATGATAATTACATAAGAAAAGCATTAAATATTTCTTTGAAAAATCCAAAAGTTATTGGGACAGTTGCACAAAGAAAAGTGGATGACAGATTATTATTATTTACACCTGGTATTCATTTTTTTAAAAAAAATAATAACGTAGGAAATAATTATATTCATCCAATACAAGCTTTCGATAAAAATAGATGTGATTTTATTATTGTAGGAAAAGCTATTTCACAATCATTGAATCCCAAAACAACGGCAGAAGAATATAGAAATGCAGGATGGAAAGCTTATGAAAATGGGCTTTGAACATTTATACCATATGAGTTTTTTTTTTAAAAAAATTAATGATACTGATTATATTTTTATTTAATTTGTATATGTGTAGGCATAAAAGTTGTTTCAATCATAAAAATTTTTTGAATAAATTTTGAGTATGGAATGGATTAATTCATTAATTAGTTGTTTTATGATACTTTTTAGCATTATAGATATATTAGGTAATGCTCCCATAATTATGGGATTTAAATCAAAAGGGAATATTATAGACACTAAAAAAGTTATAATTACTTCTCTTGTAATATTTTTATCTTTTCTTTTTTTAGGGCAACCTATGCTTAAAATCATTGGAGTCGATGTCCATTCTTTTTCTGTAGCGGGATCTGTAGTTTTGTTTTTAATTGGTTTAGAGATGATATTAGGGATAGATATTCATAAAGTTACTGAAAACGCTCAAACTTCTATTGTTCCAATAGCTTTTCCACTTATAGCTGGTCCTGGGTCTTTAACGACGTTAATTTCATTAAGAGCAACTTATGATGTAAATATTATTTTATTGTCTCTTATTTTGAATATGATAGTTGTTTATTTCGTTATAGATAGATGTGATTTTATAGCGAAAAAAATAGGAAATAATGGATTAGATATTTTAAAAAAAATATTTGGAATTGTTTTATTAGCCTTTGCAGTAAAAATTTTTGGAGCAAACGCTAGTCAATTATTTCAATAATGATTTTTGGTTATTTTATTGAAAATGTTTATAATAGATTCATTAATATTTTTAAATTCAGGAAAATAAAAAGATTTATATATAAAAATTATATAAACATTTTTATGCATTTTTTCTAAAATCGATTTATTCGAAAAAAAAGAAGCTCTCAATAAACGTTTTATTTTATTTCTATGAACTGATTTTTTAAAATTTTTTTTTTACTAAAGTTCCAACAAGATTTACTGTTGAATTTTGTAAAAAATTTTTTTCTTTTGATAAAAAAACAGATAAAATAGGATATACAAATAAATATTTCCCATTTTTTATTATTTTTTCAAAAGTTTCTTTTTCTTTGAACTGCATTGATGAAAATTTATTCACAATTTACCATAAACTCTTCTAATTTAGAAACCATTTCTGTAGGACCACAAATAAATGGAGTTCTTTGATGTAATTCAGTAGGGACTATATCTAAAATACGTTTATTTTTCCCATCAGAAGCTTTTCCTCCTGCTTGTTCAGATAAAAAAGCCATAGGATTACATTCATAAAGTAATCTCAATTTTCCTTCTGGAGAAGAAGCTGTTTTAGGATAAATATATATTCCTCCTTGTATCAAATTTCTGTGAAAATCTCCGACTAAAGATCCAATGTATCTTGCTGTGTAAGGACGATTATCTTTTTTTTCTTGACAGTACCTTATAAATTTCCTAATTCCATTAGGAAATTTTGCATAATTTCCTTCATTAATAGAATAAATTTTTTCAGTTTTAGGAAAACGAAGATTATAATGAGATAAATAAAATGTTCCAACTGAAGGATCTAAAGTAAATCCATGTACTCCATTTCCAGTGCTATATACCAGTATCGTAGAAGATCCATATATAATATATCCTGCAAGAATTTGTTGACTTCCTTTTTGTAAAAAATCTTCTATCGTTAAATTCTTTCGAATAGAAGATTTTCTTATATATACAGAAAATATAGTTCCAATAGATACATTAACATCTATATTAGAAGAACCATCAAGTGGATCTATTAAAACAATATATTGATTTTTAAAAATATTTTCTTGTTTTCCTTTTATCACTATAAAATTTTTGCTTTCTTCAGAGGCGATTCCACAAACAACATTTCTACTTTTAAAAGATTCAATGAAAGCTCTATGAGCAAAATCATCCAATTTTTGTTGGTTTTCTCCTTGAACATTAGTAATGCCAGAACTCCCTATTATCTCCTCTGTTAATCCTGCTTTATTGACTTCTTTATGAATCGCTTTAGAAGCTAATTTTATAGAGCTAAATAATCGTAACAATGCTTCAGTTGAATGTGAAAAGCGATTTCTATTATCTTCTATAATAAACTCTCCTAATGTATAATTTCTCAAAAAATAATTTCTTTATTTTTTTTATATAAAGATCTGATTTTTTTTATAAAAAACTTTATAGCATGTTTCAATTTATATAAAATTATATAATAAACTTTTGCTAAAGTTATTACGAATTTTATATATTTCTATTAATTTATCGTTGGAATGAGAATTATACAAACATCATTAATATTATTATGGAGGGCTTGGTTTTTTCTTATCAATGTATTTTTGATTCCTTTATGGGCAGGAGCTTCTATTCCATTTCTTTTCAAAGAAAAACATTATCCCATTGCATATTGGTTTCACCAAATGTGGGCCAGAAGTAATCTTTTTCTTATGGGATTTTGGTATGTATTAGAAAAAGATAAAGAAATTTTAGATAAAAATCAACAATATGTAATTATCAGTAATCACAGTTCTATTATGGATATTATGTTAATTTATTCTCTGATGAGAAATCATCCTTTGGTTTTTGTTGGAAAAGCAGAATTAGCTAAACTTCCTTTTTTTGGATTTGTTTATAAAAAAAGTAATATTCTTATTGATAGAAAAAATTTATCAAGTTGTATACAAGTATTTAAAAAAATAGAAAATAAAGTGGATTCTGGGAAAAGTGTTTGTATTTTTCCAGAAGGTGGAGTTCCTAAACCTTATATTTTATTGGACCATTTTAAAAGTGGGGCTTTTTTTATTGCCATTATAAAAAAAATCCCTATTATTCCTTTCACTATAGCTGACATAAAAACAAAATTTCCCAGTTCTTCTATGATAAAAGGAAAACCAGGAAAAATAAGGATAAAACAACATCATTCTATATCAACAAAAAATTTATCCTTAAAAGATAAAAATAATCTGAAAGAAAAATGTTTTAATTTAATTAAATATCAATTGGAAAAATTTGAACGTGAAAGAAACAAATAATATGAATAATTTGTGAATAAAAAAATTCATATTTATACTGACGGTTCTTCAAAAGGAAATCCTGGACCGGGAGGATATGGAATTTTTATAGAAATATTTTTTTATCATTTTTATAATAGAAAAACAATTTCTGAAGGATTTCGTTATACAACAAATAATAGGATGGAACTATTATCAGTAATAGTAGGATTAGAAAAAATAAAAAATAAAAAACAAAATATCGTTGTTTTTACTGACTCTAAATACATAATAAATACTGTACAAAATAAATGGATTTATAAATGGGAAAAAAATAATTTTCACAATAAAAAAAATGTAGATTTATGGAAGAGATTTTTAGATTTATATTATGAACATTTTATTACATTTTATTGGATAAAAAGTCATAATTCTCATTACATTAATGATTATTGTGATCGCTTATCTGTAGAAGCTTCCCAAAAAAAAAACTTAAAAATAGATTATACATATGAAAAACAAAATATTATTTAATATATTTTTTTTGTCTAATAATTTCATATATGACTATAGACATTGCAGTACTAACATTTAACGAATCTACGTTTCCAAACATAGGAATAGTTATAATTTTATTAGCTTTTTTTAACCAAATATTGGATACACCTTTATTTTCAGAACCAAAAACAATAGCTATATTTTTATAATGATAAAATTGAATATGATACAAATTTATTGCTTTTTTATGCCTACAGAATCCTGTTGTTATAATCTGTATTTTATTTTGTTGTAACCAACATATAACGGATTCTATTTTTTCAAGGAAAATATTTCTTGTGAAAATACTTCCTAAACTACATCTGATAATATTAGAATTATACATATAAGTCTTCATGTTACATAGTATAATCATATGAATGTCTGCAGCATCCGCTATTCTTAACATAGCACCTATATTTCCAGGTTTTTCTATCCCATCTAGAATAAGTATTAAAGAAGAATAATGATGAACAAGTTTTATATTTTTCAATTGATTCATATATTTTTTTTCTTTAAACAAAGCAAGAATTCCACCAGAATTATTTCTATATGCTAATTTTTTAAAAATTTTCATACTAATAATAAAAGTTATAGAATGAAATGACTGAACCATATCATATTCATGAAATATTTTTTCACATATAAATATTTTTTGTGGATAAAAATTCCCTTTTATAGCCATTTTAAATTCTTTTATGCCTTCAACAAGAAAAGTATTCATATAATTTTTTTTTCTATAAATTTTTATCAAATCTTTAATTTCTGTATTTTGAGAACTATATATTTTTTTCATATTTACTTATATAATGACTTATAAAATTGATAAAAAATACGATGACACGATATACATGAATATAGCCATTGAACATTCAAAATTTTCTTATTGTAAAAAAAAAAGTAGGAGCTGTTATAGTTAAAAGCAATCAAATCGTATCTTATGGATATAATTGTACTCCAAATGGATTTGATGATATATGTGAAGATCATAATGGAGATACTAAATGGTATGTTATACATGCAGAAGCGAATGCAATATTAAAAATGTCTTCTTCATCTTTATCTTGTGAAGGGGGAGCCATATACATCACACATTTTCCATGTAGAGAATGTTGTAAATTAATTTATTTATCTAATCTAAAAAGAGTTATTTATTTATATGAAAAAAATAATGAAGGATTAACTTTTTTAAAAAAACTTAAAATAAAAATAGAAAAACTTATTTTAAGTTAATTACAAATAAATATGAAAAAAAACCCAGGTGGCGAAACAGGTATACGCGCTGGACTCAAAATCCAGTGATTTACATCATGCGGGTTCGAATCCCGCCCTGGGTATTTTTTTTAGAATAAAAAATATCTTTGAGAAAGTGGTAAAACATCAGAAGGATGAGAGATTATTTTTTCTCCATTTACATAGACATTATATGTTTTTGGATCTACTTCTAAATTGGGTGTATTTTCATTTAAAATCATGTTTTTTTTAGATAAATTCCGACACCCTTTTATTATTTTTACTTGTTTTTTAATTTCATTTTTTTCAAAAAAACCATTATTTATTGCATTTACTGAAACAAAAACACTGCTTAATTTCGGTTCGAAATACCCAAACATTTTTCTATACATAAATGGTTGAGGAGTCGGAATAGTTGCATTAGGGTCTCCCATTCCAGCATAAACAATCATTCCACTTTTTATAACTAGTTCAGGTTTAACTCCAAAAAAAGAAGGTTTCCATAAGACTAAATCTGCCATTTTTCCTACATGAATAGACCCTACATATTCAGAAATTCCATGAGTAATAGCAGGATTTATAGTATATTTTGAAATGTATCTTTTAACCCTAAAATTATCATTTTTTAAATGGTCTTCGTTAAGAGAACCTCTTTGTTTTTTCATTTTATCAGCTGTTTGCCATGTTCGTTTCACGATTTCACCGATTCTTCCCATCGCTTGAGAATCTGAACTAGTCATACTAATGGCTCCTATATCATGTAAAATTCCTTCTGCGCTAATAGTTTCAGATCTTATACGTGATTTGGCAAAAGCAATATCTTCTGGTAAATTAGAGTCTAAATGATGACAAATCATTAACATATCCAAATGTTCATCTATAGTGTTGCAAGTATAAGGCATAGTAGGACTTGTTGATGAAGGTAAAATATTGGAATACGATATCACTTTTAGTAAATCAGGAGCATGTCCCCCCCCAGCTCCTTCTGTATGATAAGTATGAATTGTTCTATTTTTGAATATTTTTAAAGTATCTTCTACATAACCTGATTCATTTAATGAATCTGTATGTATATTAACTTGAACATCCAATTTTTCTGCAACATTTAAACATTGATCTATAACATGGAAAGTACTTCCCCAATCTTCATGTATTTTTAATCCACCTGCACCAGCTTTTATTTGCTCAATTAAAGCTTCAGGACGAGAACTATTTCCACTCGCAAGAAAAATAAAATTAATGGGAATATGATCTGTACTTTTTAACATTCTTTGAATGTTCCATACACCTGAAGTACAATTTGTAGCTATAGTTCCAGTAGCCGGACCGGATCCTCCTCCAATAATAGTAGTTGTTCCACTTTCTAATGCGACTTCAAACAATTGTGGACATATATAATGAACATGACCATCTACACTCCCAGCTGTTACAATAATATTTTCTGAAGAAATCACTTCTGTTCCTGCTCCAATATACATATTAGAAGCTACGCCGTCCATAAAATATGGATTACCGGATTTTCCTATTCCAACAATTATACCATTTTTAATTCCTATATCCGCTTTTACGATTCCCCAATAATCTATAATAATAGCATTAGTTAACACTAAATCTAAAACTCCTTCATCTCTTATGGCAAATGGATGTTGTCCCATTCCATCTCTAATCACTTTCCCCCCCCCAAAAACACATTCATCTCCATAAATAGTATAATCTTTTTCTATTTCAATCCATAATGATGTATCTCCTAAACGAATTTTATCTCCTTTAGTGGGGCCATACATACTTGCATAAGATTCTCTATCTATTTTTTTCATATATCTGTATTTTCTTTTCCTGAAAATCCGTAAATTTTTTTACTTCCTCCAATTTCTACTAATACAATTTCTTTTGTTTCTCCTGGTTCAAAACGAACAGATCTCCCAGAAGGGATATCAAGTCTATACCCTTTAGTTCCTTCTCTCTCAAAAAGAAGAGCAGAATTTGTTTCATAAAAATGAAAATGAGATCCTACTTGAATAGGCCGAGTTCCTGTATTAGAAACTATTCGTTCTATACGAGATCTCCCAGCTAATAACACTATCTCTTCTTTGAGGAGGTCATATTGTCCTGGAATGATACTAGAATTTTTTTTTCTATTTTTTTTAATAGGATGATGTATTGTTACTAATTTTGTTCCATCAGGAAAAGTAGCTTCTATTTGAACATTATTAAGTAATTCATGCACTCCATCCATAACTTGTTCATCATTCAGAATATTTCCTGCTTCATCCATGATATCTTTTACTGTTTTTCCATCACGAGCTCCTTCCATTACATAATGAGTAATTAAAGCTAAAGATTCAGGATAATTCAATCTTAATCCTCTTTTTAAACGTTTTTTTGCCAATTCTCCAGCCATGTGCAGAAGAATTTTTTCCTTTTCATAAGAAGTTAAATGCATATACTTTCTTTAATTTAATTCATAAACATAACATTCGTTGCAGCCAAAACAACAGTAAGTTTAAAGTTATGAAATATTTATAATAATGAGAGATAAATAGAATCGTTATTATATGCTAAAAAGTCTTTGATCATTATATTATTTATGAAAAATTTTAGTTTTTTGTGTATACATGAAAAAAATTTTCATATCAATCAAAAGAATAAAAAACACACCTCCATAAATAATCATTATTTTTGTTAACATCTTTAAGTTGGGAAAATTGTTTTAAAAAATAATTAAAAAATGCAAGTTTTAAAATTTGGTGGTAGTTCTGTCGCTCATTCTGATGCTATAAAACGTATTTGTTCTTTATTAGAAAAAAAACCAAAAGGAAGATATGCTGTTGTTGTATCTGCATTAGGAAATATTACAGATCAATTAATACAATGTGGGCAATTAGCTTCTGAAAGAAAAAATATTTATAAAAATATATTAGAAGAAATAGAGATTCGACATCTTAATATTATAAGAGAATTATTTCCCATTACTTATCAAAGTCATTTAATCAGTTGGATTAAAAAAAACATGAATGATTTAGAAAATTTATGTGATGGAATTTTTCAAGTAGAAGAACTTTCAAAACGATCTTTAGATAAAATCATGAGTTTTGGAGAATTGAGTTCTTCTTTTCTCATCGCAGAAAAATTGAAACAATCTGGCCTCGATGCTACTTGTAAAGATAGCAGAGATTTAATTATTACAGATTCTCAATTTGGATGCGCTCAAGTGGATTTTATTACAAGTAATCACCATATTATTCAGTTTTTTCGTGAAAAAACATCAGAATATATCGTATTACCAGGATTTATAGGTTCTACGTTAGAAAATGAAACCACTACTCTCGGAAGAGGTGGGTCTGATTATACTGCGTCTATTTTAGCTGCTGCTATATCAGCTAGTTTACTTGAAATTTGGACAGATGTAAGCGGAATGATGACAGCAAATCCAAAAATTGTGAATCAAGCTTTTCCTATAAAAGAAATTTCTTATGAGGAAGCAATGGAATTATCACATTTCGGAGCAAAAGTTATTTATCCTCCTACAATTCAACCTGCTATGAAGAAACATATTCCTATACAAATTAAAAATACCTTCTCTCCTTTAGAGACGGGAACTTTGATTTATATTAACAAAAATACAAATATTAGTCAACCTGTTACGGGTATATCTGGAATTCAAAATATGGCATTACTTACATTAGAAGGAAGTGGAATGATAGGAATTCCTGGATATTCTAAACGTTTATTCGAAGCATTATCACGTGAAAAAATAAATGTTATATTTATAACTCAAAGTTCTTCAGAACATTCAATTACTACAGGTATTCATGAAACAGATGTTATTAAAGCAAAAGCTGTAATAGATAGTGAATTTGCTCAAGAAATTCATCAAAGGCGTATTGATCCATTAAGAATTGAAAAAGATCTTTGTATTATTGCTGTGGTGGGAGATAATATGAAAAATCTTCATGGAACTAGTGGAAAAATGTTTGCAGCTTTAGGAAGAAATAGTATTAATGTTAGAGCTATAGCACAAGGTTCTACTGAAAAGAATATATCAGCCGTTATTAGAAAAACTGATTTTAAAAAGGCATTAAATACTTTACATGAAGCTTTTTTTGAAAGTCCACCGAAACAAATTAACCTTTTTATTTGTGGAGTCGGAAAAGTAGGAAGTAAATTGCTTGAACAGATTGATCAACAACAAAATTATTTATTAGAAGAATTAAAACTTCAAGTTCGGGTTATTGGATTAGCTAATAGCAAAAAAATGTATTTCAATGATCATGGAATTAATTTAAGTAATTGGGAAAAATATTTGAAACAAAAAGGAATTGACATGAACATATATTCCTTTATGGAAGAAGTATGGAAATTTAATCTAAGAAATAGTTTATTTGTAGATAATACAGCTAGTGAAGAAATGGCTATGACTTATGATAAATTTTTAAAAAATGGGATTGGTGTTATAACTTGTAATAAAATAGCTTGTTCTTCAGATTATGATCATTACAAAAGATTAAAAACACTTTCCAGACATTTTAAAGCTCCATTTTTGTTTGAAACAAATGTAGGGGCTAGCCTTCCAGTCATTAGTACATTAAACGATCTCATCAATAGTGGAGATAAAATCAATAAAATAGAAGCTGTATTATCAGGAAGTTTAAATTTTATATTTAATCATTTTATAGGAGAAAAATCTTTTTTAGAAGTAGTAAAAGAAGCTCAATTAAAAGGATATACAGAACCTGATCCTAGAATTGATTTAAGTGGATTAGATGTCATGCGAAAAATATTAATTTTAGCAAGAGAATGTGGTTCTCCATTAGAATTAAGTGACATTCATCAAAAATCCTTTCTACCGGAAACTTGTTTAAGTTCAACATCTATAGATCATTTTTATCAAGAATTATATAGATTCAAAAATTATTTTTTTAAAATTAGAAATGAAGCGGAAAAAAATAAAAAGCGTTTGCGTTTTATTGCACGTTATGAAAATGGAATTGCTTTTGTGGGATTAGAATGCGTGAAACAAACTCACCCATTTTTTCAATTAGAAGGAAAAGATAATATGGTTTTATATAACACATATCGTTATGCGGAACAACCTCTTATTATAAAAGGAGCAGGAGCAGGTGCAGAAGTTACTGCATCTGGAGTTTTTTCAGATATTATTAAAGCGACTAAATAAAAGTTATGAAAGGAATCAAAATATTTTCTCCAGCTACTGTAGCTAATTTGGCTTGTGGTTTTGATGTTATTGGATTAGCTTTAGATTTACCAAAAGATGAAATTTTTTTATATAAATCTAATAATCCAGGAATACGTATTAATAGAATATATGGATCATCATTGCCTAATGATCCAAGAAAAAACGTAGCTTTTGTTGCTTTACAATTTTTGTTGAAAAAATATAAACAAATACAAAGATATGATAATGAAGAAGAAATAGGATTTGAAATCGAATTAATTAAAAATATTCATCCTGGAAGTGGAATAGGATCTAGTGCAGCTAGTGCAGCTGGAGTTGTTTATGGAGCTAATATTTTATTAGGAAACCCTTTTAGCACTATACAATTAATTCGTTTTGCAATGGAAGGAGAACGTGTAGCAAGTGGAACCGCTCATGCTGATAATGTTGCACCTGCCATTATGGGAGGAATGACATTGATTCGAAGTTATCAACCATTGGATATTACCAAACTTCATACTCCTAATGAATTATGGGTCAGCATTATACACCCACAAATCGAAGTGAAAACATCAGATGCTAGAGAAATTTTAAAACAAAAAATATTAATGACAGATGCTATTAAACAATGGGGGAATGTAGGAGCGTTAGTAGCTGGTTTATATCAAGAAGATTATAGATTAATAAGTAGATCATTAGAAGATGTTATTGTAGAACCTATACGAGCTATACTAATACCAGCTTTTTATGAATTAAAAATAAGATGTAAAGAAATAGGCGCCTTGGGGGGGGGAATTTCTGGTTCAGGACCTTCTGTTTTTATGCTCAGTAAAGGAAATCATACAGCCCAAAAAGTTACTGAGATCATGAATAGAGTATATTCTCCGTTAAAAGTGGATTATAAAACTTATACTTCTCCTATCAATCAACAAGGTGTAAAGTGGAATCAAATAAAATTATAAAATAAGTATGTTATATTACAGTTTAAAAAATTATAAAAAAGATCTAGTTTCCTTCGAATATGCTGTTTTAAGGGGATTATCGCCTGATGGTGGTTTATATATGCCTCAATGTATTCCTAAATTAAAAACTCAATTTTTTCATAAACTTCCGATTTATGATATTCATACAATTGCAATGGATGTTATAAAACCTTATATTGGAAAAGATATCCCCAATAAATTTATCGAAAGCATTATTCATAATACTTTAAATTTTTCTTTTCCATTGATAAAAATACATGATAATATTCACGTATTAGAACTTTTTCATGGTCCTACTTTAGCTTTTAAAGATGTAGGAGCTCAGTTTATGGCTGGATGCTTAAGTTTTATTTCTGAAAAATTAGGAAAAAATATTACGGTTTTAGTCGCAACTTCAGGGGATACCGGAGGAGCTGTTGCTAAAGGGTTTCATAAAAAACATGGGATAGAAGTCATTATTTTATATCCATATAATAGGATTAGTTGTTTACAAAAACAACAAATCACTTCATTAGGTGATAACATATTAGCTTTGGAAATACATGGAAGTTTTGATGATTGTCAAAATATGGTCAAAAAAGCTTTCTTAGACAAGGATGTGAACACAAAATATACGTTAACTTCTGCAAATTCTATTAATATAGGGAGATGGCTCCCTCAAATGTTTTATTATTTTTTAGCTTATAAACAAATAATCGTAAAAAATCCGATAGAATTAATTTTTTCAGTTCCTAGTGGAAACTTTGGTAATATTTGCGCAGGAATGATAGCTGAAAAAATGGGATTACCTATAAAATTTTTTATTGCATCTACAAATATTAATGATACTATACCTAGATTTTTAAAATCTGAAAAATATAATCCTCTTCCGGTAAAAAAAACTATATCAAATGCTATGGATATAGCTGATCCCAGTAATTTTTCTAGAATATGGCATTTATATAAAAAAAATATCTTTCAATTAAGAAAAAAATTATCTTCTTATAAATTCACGGATGAAGAAACTTTGACAGTTATAAAAATGGTATGGGAAAAATATAAATATATACTAGATCCACATGGAGCTATTGGGTATTTAGGTCTTAGACAATATTTACAAGAAATGAATAACACTTCAGAACCAGCTATTTTCTTAGAAACAGCTCATCCTATTAAATTTTTAGATCATATGCCTTTTTTTTTACAAAAAAAAATAGTTTCAACTCCAGAACTAGACATTTTTTTGAAGAAAAAAAATATAAGTCAAAAAATATCTTTATCCAATGATTTCAATGTTTTCAAAAATTGGTTATTAGAAAGAAAGAAAATAAAATGAATTTTCAAATGGCTACATCTCCCTTAATATGAGGAAAAGGGTTATAATTCTTTAATTCAAAATCTTCAAAACGAAATTGAAAAATATTCTTCACAGAAGAATTGAGTCTTATTATAGGAAGTGGTCTTGGAGTTCTTTTCATTTGGAGTTTCACTTGCTCAATGTGATTATTATAAATATGAGCGTCTCCTATGGTATGAATGAGTTCTTTTTCTTTTAAATTAAGAGTATGAGCGAACATGGTTAGCAACAAAGCATAAGAAGCGATATTAAATGGTAATCCAATAAAAATATCTGCACTTCTTTGATATAAAAGTAACGATAATTTTTTTTTATATACATAAAATTGAAATAATAAATGACAAGGAGGTAATGCCATATCTTGAATCATCCCCACATTCCAAGAAGAAACAATTAAACGTCTAGAATCGGGATTGAGTTTTATTTCTTTTATAATATGAACTATCTGATCAAAAAAATGTCCATCGTAAGTGGGCCATTTTCTCCATTGGAATCCATATATTGGTCCTAATTCTCCATTATTATCCGACCAATTTTTCCAAATATTAACTTTATTATTTGTTAAAAATTTAATATTTGTTTCTCCTTTTAAAAACCACAATAATTCGTAAATAATAGATCGTATATTTAATTTTTTAGTAGTTAAAAGAGGGAAGCCTTTTTCTAAATTAAATTTCATTTGATATCCAAATAGGCTTATTGTTCCTACACCAGTTCTGTCCTTCTTTTTTACGCCCTTTTTTAATACGTTTTTTAATAAATTTAAATATTGTTTCATAATCACATAATTATATATTTCTTTTTTAATTTAGAGTATTTTTGCATAAAAAAAATATAACTATGAATCAAAAGGTTCTCTTCTTTTCTACAAGAAGCGGGTTAAAATTATCAAATAATATAGCTTTTTATTATGGAAATTTTCTTGGTAAAGTACGATTCTTAGAATTTAGTGATGGAGAATATATTCCTTGTTTCGAAGAATCTGTTCGTGGATCTCAAGTATTTTTAATTGGGTCAACTTTTCCTCCAGTAGATAATTTAATGGAATTATTATTAATGTGCGACGCTGCTAGTAGGGCTTCAGCTTATAACATTACACTTGTGATTCCGTATTTTGGATGGGCAAGACAAGATCATAAAGATCTACCTAGAACTCCTATAGCCGCAAAACTTATGGCAAATTTGATTGTAGCTTCAGGAGCAACTAGAGTTATGACTATGGATTTACATGCAGATCAAATTCAAGGATTTTTTGATATACCTGTAGATCATTTATATGCATCTAGAATATTTATTGATTATATTAAAAAATTAAACATAGATCAATTAACCATAGCTTCTCCAGATATGGGTGGTGCTAAAAGAGCTAGGAGTTATGCAGGTTATTTGGGGACAGACGTTGTCGTTTGTTATAAAGAAAGAAAAAAAGCAAATGAAATAGAATTTATGAATCTTATAGGAAATGTAAGAAAAAAAAATATTATCCTCATAGATGATATGGTAGATACGGCTGGAACTTTAACAGAAGCAGCTAATTTAATAAAGAAACAGGGAGCTAAAAGTGTACGTGCTATAGCTACTCATCCTGTATTATCAGGGAATTCATATGACAAAATAGACCAATCGGCGATTGAAGAATTGGTGGTGACTGATACGATTCCTATAAATAAAAATAAAATTCATGATAAGATTAAAGTTTTGTCTTGCGCTCCACTTTTTGCAGAAGTGATGCAATCAGTCCATAAAGATGAATCCATTAGTAATAAATTTATAATATGAAATATGTAAATATATACGGACATAAAAGAGATTTGGGAAAAAAAGCAGTTCGTTCCATTCGACTTTCCGGAAACATACCATGCATTTTATACGGAAAAAACATGAATATCCCGTTTTATTCTTCACTAGAAAATTTGAGAAAAATAGTCTACACTATAGAAATATATGGTGTTATTTTAAAAATAGAGGGATACGATAAAAGTATCAATGCTATTCGAAAGGAAATCCAATTTGATCCTGTTAATGAAAAAATATTACATGTAGATTTTTATAAAATTGATAAATCAAAATCTATGACATTGGAAATTCCTGTAAAATCTTTTGGAAGACCTATTGGAGTAGCAAAAGGAGGAAAATATTATTCTCCTGTTAGAAAATTAAAGGTGAAAGCAAGTATAGATAATATGCCAGAATATATTCAATTTAATATTGATTCTTTAGATATAGGAGATAAAATAACAGTTGGAGATTTATATAATAATCAATATACTATATTACATCCTTCTCATACATTGATAGCAAATGTAAAAAATACTCGTACAATTGTGAAAGGGGCTCAAGAAGAAGAGAATAAAGAAAAAGATGATAAAACAAAAATAAAATAAATAATGTCTTTAGATTTTGATTTTATGAAAATAGCTTTAAAAGAGGCCTTTATTGCTTTTCATAAAAATGAGATCCCCATAGGGGCTGCAATTACATATCAAAATATGGTTATAGCAACAGCTCATAATTTAACTGAAACGTTATGTAATATTACTGCACATGCAGAAATGTTAGTAATCAACTTGGCATCTGATTATTTTAAAAAAAAATATATAAAAAAATGTACTTTATATGTAACCTTAGAACCATGTGTGATGTGTGCTGGAGCTTTGTTTTGGTCTCAAATAGGAAGAGTTGTTTGTGGGGCTACCAATCCCTCAAAAAGAGGGTTCTTGTGTTCGGGTGTTAAATTACATCCTAAAACAGAATTTGTATCTGGAATTATGAAAAACCAATGTAAAGCTATTATACAAGAATTCTTTTTTTATAAAAGAATTTGTAAACATAAATTTAAAAAATTTAGATAAATATTTTTTTATTCTTATTTATTCTTAGTTTCACTAAAATTGGCAAAGTTGTAATCAATACAATTAATAAAATAATCCATTCAAGATGATTTTTTAATTCTGGAAAACTTTTATCTAAATAATGTCCAGCTGACATGATAGAAAAAGTCCAAGCAAGTGCTCCAATAATGTTATATATCATAAATTTTTTAAATTCTATACGAATTGCTCCTGCAACAATAGGAGCAAAAGTACGAAACATAGGTAAAAAACGACTCATGATAAGAGCGGTAGTTTTATATTTATTATAAAACAATTTTGCTAAAATTAAATGTTTTTTTTTAAAAAAAAAGGAATCCTTCTTTTTATATAAGAGTTTTCCTGATTTATATCCGAACCAATATCCTTGCATATTTCCAAGAATAGCTACACCTGATACGATTAAAATGATCACAAAAAAAGGAACATTATAAAAATTTTTGCATAAATCTTTCCCAAAAATTCCAGCAGTGAATAATAAAGAATCTCCAGGTAAGAAAAAACCAATAAAAAATCCCGTTTCTGCAAAAATAATAGCTAAGAGAATAAATAAAGCCGCATTTCCGAAATATAAAAATATCCATCTAGGATTAAATAAATGTTGAAAAACATCCCAAATATCTGACATTTGACAAATATGATAATGAAAGTCAAAGTTAAATATTTCCATTTTTTATAAAAATATTTATTTTCATATTTATGTATAATAATATTGTTTTTTTTATGAAATGTTTATTTAAATTTATTAATATTCTAGGATGGATTCCTAACATATTTTTTTTCATAATAGGTTTTGCTTTTATCATTTTTTGGTTATATAAAATATTTTATTTTATTGATTAATCAAAAATTGGTTAATTTTGTTATCAAGGATAAATTTATGAAAATGAAAAAAAAGGAAGAATTCATATATTTTCATGAAGAAGCTTATGATGTACTTCAAAATTATTTACTTTATCAAGTAGATTCCATAAAAAATATATTTATTCTAGTAGATGATATTACCAGTGTACATTGTATTCCTGTTCTTTTTAGACATATAAATTTTTTAAAAAAATCGAATCTTATTAAGATAAAATCAGGAGAAAAAGAAAAAAATATTTATACATGTATTCAAATTTGTAAAGATCTAGAAAAACTTAAGGCGACTAGAAAAAGTTTAATAATAAATTTAGGAGGGGGAGTTATAACAGATATTGGGGGTTTTGTCGCATCTATATTTAAACGAGGGATTCGTTTTGTTAATATTCCTACAACTTTATTAGGAATGGTTGATGCCGCTATAGGATATAAAACAGGTGTGAATTTAGGTTCTATAAAAAATGAAATAGGGTCTTTTTATATTCCAAAATTTTTAATCATTGATCCAAATTTTTTAAAAACACTTCCAAATAAAGAAATTCTTTCTGGAATGGCAGAAATGTTTAAACATGGATTGATAGCTGATAAGAATTTTTGGAAAGAAATGGATAAAATACAAACAGATATCATTAAAAATGAAAACGAATGGATACATCTAATTCAGAAATCTATATTAATTAAACAAAAAATAGTAGATCAAGATCCTAAAGAAAAAGGATTGAGAAAAATTCTAAATTTTGGACACACTATTGGACATGCTTTAGAGAGTTATTTTATGAGTATAAAAGAAATGTTACACGGAGTTGCTGTAACTATGGGAATGATTTATGAATCATGGATTTCTTTCAAAATTAATGGTTTATCTTTATCTGATTATAGAGAAATTAGATCTAAATTTTATACATTATACCCAATACAAAATCAAATATCTCAATTAGAAATTGAGAAATTATTGCGAATCATGGAACATGATAAAAAAAATGAAAAAATAAAATTCAATTTTCTTTATTAAAGGAGATAGGAAAATGTTCGTATAATTGTCAAGTCCCATATTCTTTGATTAAGGAAAGTTTTTTAAACTAAAATTATAATTCAGATTAAAAATGAATGAAAGTGAAGGAGAAAAATTGATTTCCATTAATATTGAAGATGAAATGAAGTCTTCTTACATAGATTACTCTATGTCTGTTATTATATCCAGAGCTCTTCCTGATGTTAGAGATGGATTAAAACCTGTACACAGAAGAGTTCTTTATGGAATGTATCAATTAGGAATTCTTTTTAACAGTTCTTATAAAAAATCTGCTCGTATTGTTGGAGAAGTATTAGGGAAATATCATCCGCATGGAGATATTTCTGTTTATGATACTATGGTTCGTATGACTCAAAAATGGACATTACGTTATCCATTAATAGATGGGCAAGGAAATTTTGGATCATTGGATGCAGATCCTCCGGCAGCTATGCGTTATACAGAAGTAAGAATGCAAAAGATATCTGAAGAAATGTTGTTAGATATCAAAAAAGAAACGGTAGATATGCAATCAAATTTTGATGATTCTTTAGAAGAACCAACCGTATTACCAACACGAATTCCTAATCTTTTGATTAATGGTTCTTCTGGAATTGCAGTTGGAATGGCGACTAATATACCTCCTCACAATTTAAAAGAAACTATCAACGCCATTTGTGCTTATATAGACAATAATGAGATATCTATAGAAGAAATCATAAAATATATCAAAGCCCCTGATTTTCCTACAGGCGGAATCATTTACGGATATGACGGAGTTAAAAATGCTTTTCATACTGGGAAAGGACGTATTGTTTTGCGTGCAAAAATACATTTAGAAGAAATTCATGGAAGACAATGTGTTATTGTAGATGAAATTCCTTATCAAGTCAATAAAGCTGACATGATTGCTCGAACTGTGGAATTAATGAAAGAAGGAAAAATGGAAGGAATTAATCAAATTCGTGACGAATCAGATAGAAATGGACTACGTATTGTTTACATTTTGAAACAAAACACAAATCCTAATATATTATTGAACAAATTATTTCAATATACTCCTTTACAAACTTATTTTAATGTAAATAATATAGCTTTAGTCGATGGAAAACCAGTTCAATTAAATATAAAAAGTTTTATACGATATTTTGTAAATCATAGACACAATGTTATTATTCGTCGCACTAAATACGAACTAAAAAAGTGTCAAAATCGTGTTCATATTTTGTCTGGTTTTTTGAAAATATTGGATCATTTAGATCTCATGATTCAATTAATTCAAAAATCAAAAAATCATTATGATGCTTGTGATAGATTGACTCACAAATTTCAAATATCTAAAAATCAATCTAAATCTATTTTAGATATGAAACTACAAAGTCTGACATTTTTAGAAATTGATAAACTTCAAAAAGAATATGATGAACTTATTAAAAAAATAGAATTTTTTAAAACTATCTTGAAAGAGCATTCTACAAGAACCAAAATTATCAAAGAAGAACTTTTAGATATTAAAAGAAAATACCAAGATACACGTCGTACACAAATTGATTATTCAGGAAATAAAGTAAACATAGAAGATTTAATTGAAAACGAACAAGTCGTACTTACTATTTCCCACGCTGGCTATATTAAAAGAACATCTTTATCAGAATATAAACGTCAGGGAAGAGGAGGAGTAGGAAATAGAGGCGCTACTGCTAGAGAATCAGATTTTTTTAAGCATTTGCTTATAGCAACTAATCATCAATATCTACTTTTTTTTACGGAAAAAGGAAAATGTTTTTGGTTAAGAGTATATGAAATACCAGAAGGGTCTAAAATTTCTAAAGGAAGAGCTATACAAAATATCATTCATCTTCAACAAGATGATAAAGTAAACGCTTATATATTAACAGGAGATCTTACTAATAAAAAGTATATCAAAGATTATTATGTAATGATGATTACGCAAAAAGGTATTATAAAAAAAACATCTTTAGAAAATTATTCTCGTCCCAGAAAAGATGGAATCAATGCTATTATTATTCGTAAAGGAGATTCTTTATTAGAAGCGATTCTCACTAAGGGTGATAGTCATGTTTTTATTGCTGTAAAAAGTGGGAGAATTATTCGTTTTTCAGAAAAAAAAGTTCGTTCCACTGGAAGAACTTCTTCGGGGGTTATAGGAATTAATATGAATCATAAAGATTCAGTTGTTGGAATGATATGTGTAGATGTAGAAAGAAAAGAAAAAGGACATTTATTAGTGGTTTCTGAAAAAGGATTTGGAAAAAGATCTCATATAAAAGATTATCGTATAACCAATCGTGGTGGAAAAGGAATTAAGACAATAAATATAACTCAAAAAACAGGAAATTTAATTTCTGTAAAATATGTTACAGATCAAGACGATTTGATGATTATTAAAAAATCAGGGATTATTATACGTATTCCTATATCAGACATAAGAGTTATGGGAAGAACGACTCAAGGAGTAAGATTAATAAATTTAAAAGAAAACGATGCCATAGCTGATGTGGCTAAAGTTTACAAACCGATTATGGAATTTCATTAAAATCTCGTAATATATTAATACATTCTGCTATATAAAAATCTTTTTTTATATTTTTTATCCATTCTTTTTGTTCTTCTGATATTGTATTGAAAATGATTTTTTGATAAGGAGTAAAAGCTTGTTCTCCATATATATCTAGACAATTTTTAAGTTTTTTAAAATTTTCATTTATTTTTTTTATTTTTAAATTTTCATAATAAAATTCTTTCCAATTCAAAGAAAATTGTTTCTCATTAGAGAATTTTTTTTCTAATAATTGTATTTTTTTATAAGTATTAATAAAATTGTTATTTTTTTTTAAACGTTTTACACTTTTATGTTTAATATTTTCTAAATATAAATTATTATAATAAAAATGAATAGAGGAAATGGGATCTGTATAGTCCCATTTCATAGGATTTTCTTGATTTTTTTCCATATATTTTGATAATCGACTTGTCGTATTACTTGGAATAACAATATCGGAGTTCACTCCTTTTAATTGAGTAGAACCGCCATTAACACGATAAAATTTATTAATAGTAAATTTTAATGCTCCTAGTTTATCATTATAAAATAAAAATCTGTTTAATGGATAAACAGTTTGTATAGTTCCCTTCCCATATGTTTGAGCACTTCCAACGATAATCCCTCTTTTATAATCTGCTATAGCAGCAGCAAGAATTTCAGAGGCAGAAGCAGACAATTCTTTACAAGAACTACAATAGGTCCTGTCCATAAAATTTTTTTTCGTGACTTTTAAGTATATTTTTTTTTTATGAGGTTTTCCTATTTGTAGAATAGGAACTTTTCCTAAAAAAAAACCTGCAATTTCTATTACAGCATCTAAAGATCCTCCTCCATTATTTCTGATATCAATCAAGATTCCTTTTACATTTTCTTTTTTAAGTTTTTGAATAATTTGTTTCATATCTTTAGCTGCATTTCTACCATTTTTATTTTCAGGATGAAAATAAAATTCTGGTAAACAAATCAAACCATATTTATTTTTGTTTTTGTCCAAAATTATAACACTTTTTGCAAAAATTTCTTTTTTTTCAATTATATCTCTAATAATAATCACTTCTTCTATAGATCCATTTTTCTTTTGAATTGTTAATTTGACTTTACTTCCTTTTTTTCCTCTTATCAAAAAAATTGAATTTTCTAATAACATGCCTACTATATTTTTTGATTCTGAGTTTACATTTTTTGCTACTCGTATAATTTTATCTCCTATTTCTATTTTTTTATTTTTCCATGCAGGTCCACCAGGAATGATTTTAACAACAGTAGGATATCCTTTTTCATCTTGTAATTCTACACCAATACCTTCAGTTTGTCCAGATATGTTAAAATCAAAAATTTCTTTCTCCCTAGGTGAAAAATAATTAGTATGAGGATCATATTGAGAAGTTATAGTATTAACATATATAGAAAACCAATCGGATTCTTTTCTTATTTTTAATTTCCTGAAATATTCCTGAATATATTCTTCCACCTTTTTTCTTGATTTTCTTTCGTTATGAAAAAATGCATTTTTCCAAATCTTTTTCTGCTTTATGAAAGGAATTTGTTTTTGATTCGTGGAAGTGATGATTTCTAATAAAGTCATATATTTCAAGTACTTTCTCCATTTTTCAATCCATTCTTTTTTATTTTTTGGATAAAAAAGTTTTTGTTCTATAATAGGATACATTTCTTTCTTATTAAAATCAAAAGATGTCTTTAATATTTTAAAACATATAAATTCTGCTTCTTTTATTCTTTGAAAAAAACGTTTCATAATAACATTAAAAAAAGTAGGATCTCCATAAATCCAAAAATCATCTATTTTTTCTTTATATAAAGAAAGATCTTCTACATCTTTTTGGAAAAAAAAACGTTTTTGATTATCTAATTTTTCAAAATATTTATTATATACTTTCTGTGAAAAATTATTATCTATAGAAATAGAATTTGGATGTAAAAAATAAAGTGTTTTATATATTGTTTTGAGTATTACACGATGTTTTTTCTGTTCTCCTTCTCCTAATGGAGAACAAAAACTTAATGAAAAAACAAGAAAAAAACCAATTATTATGTATTTAATATCATTCAGTTTTTTTATTTTAATATTCACAATGTTGAATTGAAAAATTTTAGCAAAATTATATATAATATATAAATTAAATAGCTTTTTTTATATATTTTATATAAAATGAATAAAAAACCAATTATTTTAGTCACAAATGATGATGGAATCATAGCTCCAGGTATTAGAGCGCTCATTCACTCTATGAATCTTTTAGGGGATGTATATGTGGTCGCGCCAAATAAACCTCAATCTGGAGTAGGACATGGAATTACAATGAATACAATATTATATTGTGATTCAGTAAAAATAGATAATGGGAATCAAAAAGAATGGGAATGTTCTGGGACTCCGGTTGATTGTGTCAAATTAGCAATTAGTGATCTTCTTCCAAGAAAACCTGATATTTGTGTATCAGGGATTAATCATGGATCAAATTCTTCTATAAATATTATGTATTCTGGAACTGTATCCGCTGTTATTGAAGCAAGTATAGAGGGAATCCCATCTGTAGGATTTTCTCTTTTAGATTTCGATTGGAATGCTGATTTTGAACCATCTAAAAAATATGTATCTCAAATCGTTAAAAAAATTCTTTGCAATCCTATTCCGGAACAAACAATTACTTTGAATGTCAATATTCCTAAATTAAAAAAAGAAGAAATCAAAGGAATTAAAATATGTAGACAAGCGGAATCTAAGTGGAAAGAGAGTTTTGATAAACGCTACAACCCTAAAGGAAGAACTTACTATTGGTTAGTAGGAGATTTTGTAAATTGGGATGAAAAAGTGGATACAGATGAATGGGCGTTAAAAAATGGATATGTATCTATTGTTCCTATTCAATTTGATTTTACAAATCACACTATTTTAAATATTTTAAAATCTTGGAATTTTATTGTATTATTTATTTTTATTTGGTATACACCAATTTATTCTCAATTTAAATGTCAAAATATAATATATAGTGTCATCCTTTTTAGAGAGATCTTTAACTCCTCAAAAAATTCGTGATTTTATTGGACAACATGATATATTGAATAATCTAAAAATTTTTATTCAGGCTGCTAAAAAAAGAAAAGAAGCTTTAGATCATATTTTATTTCATGGACCTCCAGGATTGGGAAAAACAACACTTGCTCATATTGTAGCCAATGAATTGTCTGTGAACATTACGGTTACTTCAGGATCTGTTTTAGATAAACCTGGAGATTTAGCTGGATTACTGATTCATTTAAAGATAAATGATGTTATTTTCATTGATGAAATCCACCGTCTTTCTCCAACAGTTGAGGAATATTTATATTCAGCTATGGAAAATTATAAAATAGATATTATCATAGATTCTGGATCTAATGCAAAATCAGTACAAATAGATTTATCTCCTTTTACTTTAATAGGAGCCACCACAAGATCCGGTTTACTTACAGCTCCTATGCGTTCTAGATTTGGTATTAATTTTCGTCTTAGTTATTATAAAAAAAATTATAATGATATTGTAAATCGTAGTGCAAGATTATTGAACACCCCAATAACGGAAGAAGCGTCTTATGAAATTGCTAACAGAAGCCGTGGAACTCCACGTATAGCTAATGCTTTATTACGCAGAATTCGTGATTTTGCACAAATTAAAGGAAATGGAACTATAGATATTAACATATGCAATTTAGGCTTACAAGCCCTTCATGTAGATAAACATGGATTAGATGAAATGGATAACAGAATTCTTTCATATATCATAAATTATTTCAAGGGAGGACCTGTAGGAATTAATACTATAGCAACAGCTGTTAGTGAAAATTCAGATACTATAGAAGAAGTTTATGAACCTTTTCTTATTCAAGAAGGATACTTAATTAGAACACCTAGAGGAAGAAAAGTAACAGAATTAGCTTATCAGCATATTAAACGAAATTCTAAAAAAAAATAGATTAAATTTTTATTATATATTCATTCATAAGAATTAACTTTGTTGAAAATTGTTAATAAAATCAATATATCATGCCTTCAAATGTTATTGTGGGCCTCCAATGGGGTGACGAGGGAAAAGGAAAAATTACAGACTTACTTTCTAAAAATTCGGATTATGTAATTCGTTACCAAGGGGGGAATAATTCAGGTCATTCTATTCATATTAAAAACCGTCATTTTATTCTTCACTTAGTTCCTTCTGGAGTTATTTATTCTGATGTAAAATGTATCATTGGTCCTGGAGTTGTAGTTGATCCCAAATCTTTTATACAAGAAATACAGAATTTAGAATTAATGGGCGTCAGCACATCTAAAGTCTTTTTATCAAAAAGAGCACACCTAACTATGCCTTATCATCGTTTGTTAGATCAATATCAAGAAGAAGCTTTAGGAGATAAATCTATTGGAACCACACATAAAGGGATCGGCCCTACTTATGTAGATAAAATTGCCCGTACAGGAATTCGTATTTTAGATCTATTAAATTTAAAAGTTTTTTATAAGAAATTAAAATATAATATTGATTTTAAAAACCAGATTTTTACAAAAATTTTTCAAAAAAAACCTATTTCTTTTCAATCTATTTATGAAGAATATGTAGAATATGCAAAAATAATTTCCAATCGTATTGTAGATGCTGTTTATGAAATTCATCATGCTTTTCGTAACAAAAAAAAGATTTTATTTGAAGGAGCTCAAGCTATGTTATTGGATATAAATTATGGAACATATCCATATGTAACCACTTCTTCTACTTCTACAGGAGGTGTATGTACAGGAACCGGGATTCCTCCATACTTTTTAAAAAACTTTATAGGAATAACAAAAGCATATTGTACTCGTGTTGGATTTGGTCCTTTTCCTACGGAAATAGAAAATGAAATTGGGAATATAATCCGTCAGAAAGGGAATGAATATGGAGCTACGACAAAACGTCCCAGACGATGTGGATGGTTAGATTTAATTTCCCTGAAATACTCTTGTATGATTAATGGAATTAATTATTTAATAATTACAAAACTTGATGTTTTAAGTGAATTAAAGACTATTAAAATATGTGTAAAATATAAATATGATGATAATATTATTCAATATTTTCCAGCAAATATAGAAAAAAATGTAAAAGGAATTTATTTAGATTTACCTGGATGGAAAGAAGATATATCACATATTTGTGAGTATGAAGATTTACCTAAAAATTGTATAAAATATATTAAATTTATTGAAAATTATCTGAATTTGGAAATTATATTAATTTCTGTGGGTTCTGAAAGAAATCAAAATATTATTAAAAATAAGCCTTTATTTTTAAAAATTTTTACTTAGAAAATTTTGTGGAAAAATATAAAAATCCTTTAGTAGAACGATATAGCAGTAAAGAAATGTTATATAATTTTTCTCCGAAAAAAAAATTTCTTATTTGGAGAAAATTATGGTTATATTTGGCAGAAATTCAAAAAAAATTAGGATTAAACATTAGCGAAGAACAAATATCTGATTTAAAAAGTCATTTACACAACATTGATTGGGATAGAGTTTCTTTTTATGAGAAAAAATTTCGTCATGATGTTATGGCTCATTTATATGCTTTTGGAGAAAAAGCAACTATAGCTAGACCTATTATACATTTGGGTGTTACAAGTGCATTTTTAGGAGATAATACAGATATTATTCTAATTCGTGACGGTTTGGAAATTTTATTAAAAAAATTGATTAATATTATTTTTCGTCTTAGAAATTTTGCTTTAGAATATCATAATACTCCTACTTTAGCTTTTACTCATTATCAACCTGCACAATTAACTACTGTAGGAAAACGTTCTTCTTTATGGTTACAAAGCGTTCTTTTAGATTTAGAAGAATTAGAATTTAGATTAAAAAATATTCATTTTAGAGGAGTTAAAGGAACTGTAGGAACAGCAGATAGTTTCAAAGAATTATTTGATGGAGATTTACAAAAAGTAAAAGATTTAGAAAAAAAGTTATCTAATAAATTTAGATTTAAAAATGTTTTTGCTATAACAGGACAAACTTACGATAGAAAAGTTGATGCTCAGATATTAAATTTATTATCTAATATATCTCAATCTTCTCATAAATTTAGCAATGATTTACGGTTGTTACAAAATTTAAAAGAAATGGAAGAACCATTTGAAAAAGAACAAATTGGATCTAGTGCTATGGCTTACAAACGAAATCCAATACGTAGTGAACGTATAGCTTCTTTAGCCAAATATGTTATTTCTTTATCTAATAGTTCAGCTTTAGTTGCAGCAACTCAATGGTTAGAACGGACTTTAGACGATTCTGCAAACAGAAGATTAGTTATAGGACAATCATTTTTAGCTGTAGATTCTATTTTGATGATTTGGAATAATATATTAGAAAATATTGTTGTATATCCCAAGATTATTGATAAACATATAAGAGAAGAACTACCTTTTTTAATTACTGAATATATTATTGTAGAATGTGTGAAAAAGGGAGCAGATAGACAAGATATTCATGAAAGGATAAGAATTCATTCTATGGCTACAAATGATCAAATTAAATTAAAAGGAATGGAAAATGATTTTATCAAACGTATCTTGGATGATCAAAAAATTCCGATTCATGATGAAAAAAAAATGAAAACAATTATGAATCCTAAGAATTTTATAGGATTTTCTTCAGATCAAACTTTAGAATTTATTGATACAAAAGTTAATCCTATATTAAATCGTTTTCATCATTTAATTGATTATGATATATCTAATATGGATAGAAAAATTTAATACATAGATATGAATTTTAGAATTTATATACAAAAAAGAAGTCCTTTTGATATTGATTCTAGAAAATTATACAATGAATTAAAACATATGAAGATTTCATTGTCTAATGTAGTGATTTATCATATATATGATATATTGAATATAAATGAAAAACTATTTTTAGAAAGTTTATCAAAGGTTTTTGTCGATCCTGTTACAGATATTTTGCATAGAAATATGCATTTAAATACTTCATATATAGAATATTTTACAGAAAAGTATGATGATGATAGAGCTCATGCCGCGATACAATGCATAAAAATAATAGATCCTAAATCTACTAAGGTTTCTGTAAAAACTGGTCAATTAATTAAATTGATTGGGATGAAAAAGAAACAAGATTTTTATAAAATTAAAAAATATTATATCAAGTCCTGCTTAAGTGGACAAAATACACAAAATCATAAAAATGAGGACAAAATTATAAATAATTTTATTAATTTTTCTGTTGAAGAAATAAAAAAAATCCATCATAAGTGGAATCTTTCTATGAATATGAATGATTTATTATTCATACAGAAATATTTTTCTGAAGAAAAACGAAATCCAACACCAGCAGAATTACGTATATTTGATGTTTATTGGTCTGATCATTGTCGTCATACAACATTTTTTACTACATTGAAAAATATATCTTTTTATGGATCATTAAAACAAACATATCAAAATATTTTTAGAAAATATTTAAAGGATAGAGATTTAATAGGAAGATCCAAATCCCCTATAAATTTTATGGATTTATCTAGTCTTCCTGCTAAAATTCTTTACAAAAAAGGAAAATTAACGAATTATGTTTCGTCAGATGAACATAATGCGTGTATGATAATGATAAATGTAGATTTTACAGACAAAAATGAAAAAGAAAAATGGTATTTATTATTTAAAAATGAAACTCATAATCATCCTACTGAAATTGATCCTTTTGGAGGAGCTTCGACTTGTATAGGAGGTGCCATTCGTGATTCTTTATCTGGTAGAGCTTTTGTTTATCAAGGACTTAGATTGAGTGGGGCTGCTAACCCTATGAATTTAAAAACTATTTATGGAAAATTACCACAAAAAAAAATTTGTTTTGAATCCGCATGTGGATATAGTTCTTATGGAAATCAAATAGGATTATCAACAACTCATGTACATGAAATTTATCATGAAGGATATAGAGCTAAAAGAATGGAAATTGGTATGGTTGTTGGAGCAGTCCCTGTTGATTTTGTCAAACAGGAGAAACCTAAAGAAGGAGATGTTATTTTGTTAATTGGGGGGATGACAGGAAAAGAAGGAATTGGAGGGGCAACGGATTCTTCTCAGGAACAGGATGATAATTTAAAAAATTATATACAACAAAAAGGAAATCCAATAATAGAAAGAAAAATTCAAAGACTTTTTAGAAAAAAAGAAGTTATTTCTTTAATAAAAAAATGCAATGATTTTGGGGCAGGAGGAGCAGCTGTGGCTATAAGCGAATTAAGCGATAGTTTAATTCTTTATTTAGATAAAATTCCAATAAAAGATAAAGAGACAAAAAATATAAAAGACATAGAAATTGCACTTTCTGAATCCCAAGAACGTATGGCCGTAATATTAGATCCCAAAGACGTTAAAAAATTTATTTCTTTTTCTCGTGAAGAAAACATAATGTCTGTGCCTATTGGGGAAATCACTGATAATAAACGTATTATTTTTTATTATAGAAAAAAAGAAATTTTTAATGTAAAAAGTTCTTTTTTGAATACAAAAGGATCTCATAAAGAAAAAGCTGTTCGTGTGAATTCTCCTATTTCAGTTTCCCCTTTTAATAAATCAAAAAAAATTATTTTCAGCAAAAAAACATTTTTGAATACTCTTTCTGAATTGAATATAGCTTCTCAAAAAAGTTTAGTAGAAATGTTTGATAGTACTGTAGGCGGAACTACAGTTTTAATGCCTTTTGGAGGAAGATATCAAATGACTCCATCTGAAGGGAGTGTACAGAAAATACCTGTTTTAAAAGGAAACACAAATACAGTCAGTTTGGCATCTTGGGGATTTCATCCTGAAGTTTCGATTTGGAGTCCTTTTCATGGAGGTGCTTATGCTATTGTAGAGTGTATTTCTAAAATTGTTTCTATGGGAGGAAATTATAGAAATACTTATTTTAGTTTTCAAGAATATTATCAAAAATTAGATAATGATTCAGAAAACTGGGGAAAACCTTTTTCCGCTTTGCTAGGAGCTTATCATGCTCAAATGTCATTAGAATTAGCTTCTATAGGAGGAAAAGACTCTATGTCTGGAACATATAAAAATTTGCATGTTCCACCAACATTTATCGCTTTTGGCGTTTCTACAGGTTTATGTTTCAATATTATATCTCCTGAATTTAAAAAAGAAGGAAATAAAATTTATTTGTATTATCATAATCCATTGGATAACGAAATGCCTGATTTTAATTCTATCAAAAAAGCCTATGATCAAATTTATGAAGGGATTTGTTCAGGAAAAATTGTTTCGGTTAAAACAGTAAAAGATGGAGGGATTTCTGTTGCTATTGCTAACATGTCTTTTGGAAATCGTTTAGGAGCAGTTATTGATTATAATGATCATTTACTGGAAACAAATATAGGGTCCTTAATTATAGAATCTTCATCTTCTATTTCATATAATAATTTTATTCCGATAGGAGAAGTCATTTCTTATAAGTATTTAAATTTTAATGGAATTTTTATTGATATAGATGAATCTATAAAAAATTGGTTAAAAACTTTTTATCCTATTTTTTCCTATACAAATGAAGGAGAAAATAAGATTCCCAAAGTAGAAAATATTAAACAAGAAGGAAAACATAATTCCATGATATGGAAATGTAAATTTAAAAAAAAAGGAAAACCTCGTGTATTTATTCCTATATTTCCTGGAACAAACAGTGAATTAGAATCGGTTCGTGCATTTGAAAAAGAAGGATCTACAGTAAATACTTTAGTATTTAAAAATCTATATGATAAAGATATTATGGAATCTATATATCATTTTCAAAAATATATAGAAACTGTACAGATATTTATGCTTTGTGGAGGTTTTAGTGCTGGAGATGAACCAGATGGTTCTGCCAAATTTATTGTATCTATATTACACAACCCATATATACAAGATGCTATTAAACATTTTTTAGATCAAGATGGATTAATTTTAGGAATTTGCAATGGATTTCAAGGTTTGATCAAATCAGGATTATTACCTTATGGGAAAATTTGTTTTAGAAATCATAATTCCCCTACATTAACCTACAATAAAATTGAAAAACATATATCTCAATGTGTTCATATTAAAGTGATTTCTGATCATTCTCCATGGTTAAATGGGATGAAAAATAAGATATACACTCTTCCCATATCTCATAGTGAAGGAAGATTTTATGCGAACAAAGAAACAATAAATATTTTATTTAATAGAGGCCAAATTGCTGCACAATATGTAGATCTAAAAGGAGAACCTAGTTTAAAAAGATCCTATAATCCGAATGGATCTGTTGAAGCAGTTGAAGGCTTATTAAGTGAAGATGGGAAAATTTATGGAAGAATGACCCATCCAGAACGTTATGATCATGGTTTATTAAAAAATATACCTAATATTCGTAAACATTCTATTTTTAAAAATGCAGTACAATATTTCTTATAAAAGTTATAATTATGAAAGTTGCTATATTTTTTGGAAGTATTTCTGATAAATCAATTATGAAAATAATAGCGGAGGTCCTTAAAAAATTTAACATAAGTTATAAATCTTATTTGATTTCCGCACATAGATTGCCGGATATTTTATCAAATACTATAAAAGAAATAGAATCTGAAGGAACAGATGTAATTATTGCAGGAGCTGGATTATCCGCTCATTTACCTGGATTCATTTCTTCTAAAACGATTTTACCTGTTATTGGTGTTCCAATCCATTGCAATAATAACAATTATGGATCTTTAGGCGGAATAGATGCTCTTTTTTCTATGGTGCAAATGCCAAAAGATGTTCCAGTTGCTACAGTCGGAATAAATAATTCCTATAATGCTGCTTTATTTGCCGTTCACATTTTAGCTATAAAGTATAAAGATATAAGAAAATTATTGCTAAAATTCAGAATGGATAAAAAGAAAAAATTAACAAGTGAAATTAAGCAACATTTATTATCATGATAATTAAAAAAAATCTTTTATCAGAAGGAAAAACAAAAAAAATATATACGACGAATAATCCACTTGAAATATTAATTCATCATAAAGATAATATAACGGCCTTGAATGGATTGAAAAAAAATATATTGCAAGATAAAGGTGTTTTGAATAATGAAATTACTACATTGATTTTTCAATTTTTGAACTCTTGTGGAATTAAAACTCATTTTATACGAAAAATCAATAATAGAGAACAATTATGTCATAAAGTAGATATGATCCCTTTGGAATTTGTGGTTCGTAATATCGTTGCAGGAAGTATGTCTAAACGTTTGGGAATTAAAGAAGGAACTTATTTAGATAATCCTATTTTTGAGATTTTTTATAAAAATGATAAGTTAAAAGACCCCTTAATTAATGATCATCATGCAGTATTTTTAAAAATTATTTCTTATGAAGAATTAAATACCATTTATGATATGACATCGAAAATTAACTGTTTTATAAAACAATATTTTTCGGATAAAAATATTATATTGGTAGATTTTAAAATAGAATTTGGTAAAAATCATAAGAAAGAAATTCTCCTTTCAGATGAAATCAGTCCAGATACTTGTCGTTTATGGGATAAAGAAACAATGAAAAAGTTGGATAAAGATTCATTTAGAATCGGATTAAAAGAAAAAATATTTGATATTTATATGGAGGTATTAAAAAGGTTAAATGTAAGTTAATCCATTAAAATAATGGGACAAAGATATTCTTTTTTCAAAAAAATGATATCTCAATTATCCCCTTCTATTCTGGAAAATAATTGTTTGGATAAGTTTCATGATGAATGTGGCATTTTTGGGATTTATTCTCCTTATAAAATAGATACCTTTTCTTTGATTCAGTTTGGTTTATTTGCACTACAACATAGAGGACAAGAAGCTTGTGGTTTTTCTGTTTTACGAGATGGATTTATTATTTCACATAAAAGTGAAGGGCTTGTTTTGGATTTTTTTAGAAAAATTTCCCATTCTGAATGTTATCATGGAAATGCCGTAATTGGACATACTCGTTATTCTACAGAAGGAGGACAAAGTAAAAAAAATATTCAACCTTTTTTTGGAGAAGATTCCTATGGAAGAAGTACCATATCTATAGTTCATAATGGAAATTTGGTTAATGCGCAATATATTCGTAAAAAACTAGAATCTAAAGGAATAAATTTTATATCCGAATATTCAGATTCGGAAGTAATTTTACGTTTAATACAAAAATATTTACCAGAATCTAATAATAGCTTAGAAAAAGCTATTCAAAAAACAACTATTGATATCAAAGGCGCTTATTCTGTCATTGTGCTTATGGATAATAAAATGGCCGCATTTAGAGATCCAAACGGAATACGCCCTTTATGTTATGGAATGTTGAATGAAGAAACTTATATATTTAGTTCTGAAACTTGTGGAATAGATTCTGTTGGAGGATTTTATATAAGAGATTTATTTCCAGGAGAAATTATGATTGTGGATAAAAAGTCGGTTCAATTCTCTATACTTAGAGAAAGAAAAAACACAAAAAGAAGAATATGTTCTTTTGAATATATTTATTTTTCTCGTCCTGATTCCTTAATTGAAAATATAAATGTTTATAAAATCCGCGAGAAAAGTGGAGAAAAACTTTATGAGCAACATCCAGTAGAAGCCGATGTAGTAATTGGAGTTCCTGATTCTGGAGTTCCAGCTTCTATTGGATATTCTAAAGCTTCTGGAATTCCTTTTAAACCAATTTTAGTAAAAAACAAATATATTGGAAGATCATTTATTTTACCTAAACAAGAAATGCGTGAAAAAATGGTCAACTTGAAATTGAATCCTATATTATATGAAATCAAAGGAAAACGGGTTGTTATTATTGATGATTCTATAGTTCGTGGAACTACCAGTCGTAGATTAGTTTACATATTAAGAAAAGCCGGAGCTAAAGAAATTCATTTTAGAAGTGCTTCTCCTCCTATTATAGGACCATGTTATTTAGGCGTAGACACTCCAAGTAAAAAAGATCTTATATCATATAATCATATTGATAAAAAAAATATAGCAAAAATTCTAAATGTGGATAGTTTAGAATTTTTAAGCATGGAGAATTTGATAGATATTTTAGGAAGTATTCACTATTGTTTTGGTTGTTTCACTGGAAATTATCCAATTCAAAAAACTCATTAATTAATTAATATGAAAAAAATAAACATGACTATATGCAAAATGAATAAGATTTTAAAAAATACTTATAATAATAGAGTAATGAGTATGTTAGATCATTTTGCTGGTTTTTATAAAATATACGAATGTGGATATAAGGAACCTATTTTAGTATCTGGCGTTGATGGAGTAGGAACGAAATTACGTTTAGCTATAGATTACAAAAAATATGATGTGATTGGAGAAGATTGTTTTGCAATGTGTGCAAATGATGTTTTATGTCATGGTGCTATTCCTTTATTTTTTTTAGATTATTTAGCTTGTGGAAAATTAGATTCTATTATTGTAGAAAAAATTGTGCAAGGAATAGCTAATTCTTGTAAAAAAACAAATACCTGTCTTATTGGTGGTGAAACAGCGGAAATGCCTGGAATTTATCAAAATAATGATTATGATATAGCTGGATTTTGTATAGGTATTGTAGAAAAAGATCATCTTGTAGATGGAAAAAAATTAATTCAAGAAGGAGATATTTTAATAGGTCTTCCTTCTTCAGGGGTGCATAGTAATGGTTTTTCTGTAATTCGAAATATTTTTTCTACAGAAGATTTTATGAAATATTTTCAAGAAAAACCCTTTTATGAAACACTTTTAATTCCAACTAGAATTTATCATTTTCCTATTCATGTTTTATTAAAAGAATTTATGATTCATGGATTATCTCATATTACTGGAGGAGGGATATACGATAATCTATATCGAATTTTACCACAAAATTTATCAGCTGTAGTAGAAAAAGAAAAAATCCCTATTCAACCTGTTTTCAATTATATTCAAAAAAAAGCAAATTTATCAGAAAATAAAATGTGGAATACTTTTAATATGGGTGTAGGAATGATTGTGGCTGTGTCTTTTGAAGAAAAAGATTCCGTTTTGAAAAAACTACATACTATAGGAGAAAAACCTTTTATTTTGGGAAAAATTATAAAAGGAAATAAAAAAGTATTTTTGAAATAAAAATATCTCCATGAAAAAAATAGCTATTTTAGTTTCCGGAAAGGGGACCAATATGAAGCATATTTTAGAAGCAATAGAAAGCGGAATACTTCACAATTTTGTGGTTAATTTAGTAATTTCTGATAGATGGTGTGTAGCAATCCAATACGCATTAAAAAAAAATATCATAGTATTTTCTTTCATAAAAACTAATAAAAAATTTCTTTCTAAAGAAATAGACAATATACTTGGAATATATGTTCCAGATATTATAGTTCTTTCAGGGTTTCTTTCTATACTTGATGCAGAATTTTGTAAAAAATGGGCAAGAAAGGTTATAAATATTCATCCTTCTTTGTTACCTAAATACGGGGGAAAAGGAATGTATGGAATGAAAGTTCATCAAGAAGTTATAAAAAATAAAGATAAAATCTCAGGAGCTACAGTTCACTATGTCACCCAAAATGTGGATTTAGGAGATATAATATTAAAACAAACATGTGAAATTGATTCAGAGGATACCCCAATATCTTTATCAAAAAAAGTATCTATGATAGAAAAACAAATATTAATTCAATCTATTAATCAATTTTTTTTATATAATTAATAATAATGAATTAATAATACCATACAAAAAGTAACAATTAATTAGTAGTATGAAAAGAGCTTTGATTAGTGTTTATGAAAAACACGAAAAATTGTTTAATTTCGTCAATTTTTTAGATAAAAAAGGATATCAAATTGTTTCTACCGGAGGGACCTATCAATATTTTATCAAAAAAGGATTATCCAACCTTGTGGAGGTTTCTGATTTTACTTCTTTTCCTGATATTTTAGATGGAAGAGTGAAAACGATTCATCCTAATATATATGTTGGGATTTTAGCCAATCGTTCTATTGAAAAACATATGAAATACGTACGTTCTCATAATATTCATCTCATTGATATTGTATTAGTTAATTTTTATCCATTCTTTGACAAAAAACGTAAAAAATCTATCAATGCTGATTCATTAGTCGAATTTATTGATATTGGAGGTCCATCTATGCTTAGAGCAGCCGCAAAAAATTTTTTCCATGTAACTGCTATTACAGATAATAATGATTATGAATTAGTTCAATATGAAATTGAACATTATGGATTTCCTTCATTAAAATTGAGAAAAAAATTGGCAGGAAAAGCGTTTAATTTTACTTCTGCTTATGATTCTGCTATTTCTCAGTCCTTTTTAGATGATAAATTTCCTGTTTATTTACATTCTTCTTATGAAAAAAAAATGAATCTCCGTTATGGAGAAAATCCTCATCAAAAAGCCGCTTATTATGTTAATACAATCCATAAAGGATCAATGCGAAATTTGCATCAATTCCATGGAAAAGAATTATCATTTAATAATTTAAGAGATATGGATATAGCGTGGAAAGTTGTTTCTCAATTTTCTGAACCAGCTTGTTGTACAGTGAAACATTCTACTCCTTGTGGAGTGGCGTTGGGAAAAAATATCATTGAAGCTTTTCAAAAAACTTATTATGCAGATACTATTTCATCTTTTGGAGGAATAATGGCTGTTAATGTTCCAATAACAAAAGAATTAGCAAAAGAGATTAATCATATTTTTTTAGAAGTCCTCCTTTCACCAAATTACGAAACAGATGTTTTGAATATTTTAAAAATTAAAAAAAATCTTAGAATTATTAGTATTAATGAACCTATTTCAGATCAATTAGAATATGTCCAAATAGACGGAGGAATTTTAGTGCAAGAATCAGATTATTTTTTTCCTTATGATAAAAATTACAAAATAGTAACTGAAAAAAAATTCACTGATCAAGAATTAAAATCTTTATTCTTTGCTCAAAAAGTAGTCAAATATGTAAAATCTAATGCTATTGTAGTGGCTAAAAATACGCAAACTTTAGGGATTTCTGGAGGTCAGACTAATAGAATTTGGGCGGCTCGTCAAGCTATAGAAAGGGCTATAGAAAAAAGTAAAGAAGGATTAGTACTTGTATCTGATGCATTTTTTCCTTTTAGAGATGTTGTAGATGAGGCGGCTCGTTCTGGTGCTATACGTGCTATTATTCAACCAGGAGGATCTATACGTGATGAAGAATCTGTGAAAGCTTGTAATGATCATGGAATTGCAATGGCTTTTACTGGGAGGAGACATTTTAAACATTAAAATAATGAAAGTTTTAATTATTGGAGGAGGAGGACGAGAACATGCTATAGGAAAAAAATTATTAGAAGACAATCATTTTATACAACTTTATTTTTATCCTGGAAATGGAGGGACAAGCTTAATAGGAAAAAATATTGAAAATCATCACTCTCCGTTAGATTTAAGTTTTTTTGCTAAAAAAAATGAAATAGATATAACTATTGTAGGATCTGAATTTTTTTTATTAGAAGGAATTGTAGATATTTTTAAAAATATGGGATTAAAAATAATTGGTCCACATTATTCAGCTGCTAAACTTGAAGGAAATAGAATTTTTGCTAAATCTTTCATGATAAAATATGGAGTTCGCACTCCTAAGTATGATATTTTTTATTCTTATGAAGAGGCTATGAATTTTTTAAAAAAAAATACGAATTCTGTAGCTATTAAAACGAATGGAATAGCTGCAGGAAAAGGGGTGATTATAGCTCATAATCAAAATGACGCAAAAAAAGCTTTAAAAAATATTATGATAAAAAAAAAATTTGGAAAATCTGGTAATCAGATTATTATAGAAGAATTTTTACAAGGAAAAGAAGCTTCTATTATATCTTTTTTCAATGGAAAAAATATTATACCTTTTTTATCAGCTAAAGATTATAAAAAAATTGGAGAAAATGAAAAAGGATTGAATACAGGAGGAATGGGGGCTATTGTTCCAAATCCATATATGACAAATTCTATTTGGATAGATTTTATAAAAAATATTTTAGAACCTACTTTAGAAGGATTAATGATAGAAAAATTAACATTTTTGGGATTTTTATATTTTGGATTAATGATAACTAATAATAAAGTTTACTTATTAGAATACAACACTCGGATCGGAGATCCTGAAGCTCAAGCCTTATTCCCATTGATGAAAAGTAATTTTTTAAATATTATTCAATATTCTTATCAACATAAAGAAATATATATTGATTGGAAAAAATTATGTTCTTGCTGTGTGGTTTTATCGTCTGTAGGGTATCCTGAAAAATATGAAATAGGAAAAATTATAACAGGTTTAGATTCTTTAAAAGAACCTTTTTATATTGCTGGAGCAAAACAAGAACAAAAAAAGTGGATGACATCAAGTGGACGAGTTCTTAATATAGTAGGGATAGGAAATACTCTTCAAGAATCCAGAAAAAAGGCTTATGATCAAGTTAAAAAAATTCAATTTGACAATTTGTATTTCAGGAAAGATATTGGTTTATAATTTTTATACAATATACAAAAATGAAAAAAGATTTTATACTCATACTAGATTTTGGATCTCAATATAGTCATATGATTGCTAGAAGAATTAGAGATATAGGAGTATATACTTTATTATATCATTATAATAATATTTCTATATCTCATATTATGTCAAAAAAACCTAAAGGATTGATTTTATCAGGAGGACCTTTTTCTGTTTATGAAAAAAATTCTCCATTAATATCTAAAAATATTTTTCAACTAAATATACCTATATTCGGAATTTGTTATGGAATGCAACTGATTTCTTTTCTATTTGGGGGAAAAATAAAAAAATCAAAATATAAAGAATATGGAAAATCATACTTGATCATAAATGATGCTAATAACAATCTATTTTATGGAATCCCCGATAAATCTATTGTTTGGATGAGTCATTTTGATGAAGTAAAAAATATTCCTAAAGAATTTCAAGTCATAGGGAATACCCCATCTTGTAAGATTGCGGCTTTTAGTCATCTCAATAAAAAAATTTATGCAACTCAATTTCATCCAGAAGTGAGAAATACAGAATATGGAATATCTATGTTAAAAAATTTTGTTTTTCACATTTGCAAATGTAGTTCTAATTGGAAACTAAATAATTTTGTACAAAAAACGATAGATAATATTAAAAAACGTGTAAATAAAAAAAAAGTGATACTAGGTTTTTCTGGAGGAGTAGATTCTTTTGTCGCTGCTTATATTATTCATAAAGCTATTGGGAATTCTTTAAATTGTATTTTCGTAGATACAGGGTTATTGTTGAAAACGGAAAAAGAAAAAATATCTTTTTTATGTAAAAAAATGAATTTTTCTATAAAAATAATAGATGCTAAAAATCGTTTTTTATCTAAGTTAACTGGAATCCTTGATCCTGAAATAAAAAGAAAAGTTATAGGAGAAGAATTTCTATATATTTTTCAAAAAGAATCAGAAAAAATTAAAAATGTTGAATTTTTAGCACAAGGGACTATTTATTCAGATATTATTGAATCTTCTGTTATTTCAAAAAATTCAATAAGTCATTCTATAAAATCTCATCATAATGTAGGAGGGCTTCCAACAAGATTAATGAAATTGAAACTCATTGAACCATTAAAAGAATTATTTAAAGATGAAGTTAGAAAAATAGGAAAAAAATTAGGACTTCCAAAAGATATTTTATATCGTCATCCATTTCCTGGACCTGGTTTAGGGATTCGTATTATTGGAGAAATAAATGAAAAAAAAATTTATATTTTAAACAAAGCAGAGGATATTTTGTTGCAAGAATTAAAAACTTATGATATTTACGATTCTGTTAGTCAAGCTTTCATTGTTTTATTACCTATAAGATCTGTAGGAATCAAAGGAGATAAACGAACTTATGAATATGCTGCTATATTGCGAGTAATAAACACCGAGGATTTTATGACTGCTACTTTCTCACATTTATCTTACGATTTCTTGGAAAAAGTATCAAATAGAATTACTAATGAAGTCGATGGAATTAATAGAATAGCATACGATATAACATCTAAACCTCCATCTACTATTGAATGGGAATAATTTTTATATCATCATAGAAATCAAATTATATATATTTTTTTTTAATTCTGTCCTAGGAGAAATTAAATCTATAAATCCGTGATCCATCAAAAATTCTGCTGTTTGAAATCCTTTTGGAAGATCTTTTCCTATTATTTCCTTAATCACTCTAGGCCCAGCAAATCCAATAAGTGCTCCTGGTTCAGCTATATTGATATCTCCAAGTAAAGAGTAAGAAGCTGTAACCCCTCCCGTAGTTGGATCAGTTAAAACAGAAATATAAGGAATTTTAGCATCACGTAATTGGGTTAATCTAGCTATAGTTTTAGCCATTTGCATTAATGAAAAAGAAGATTCCATTATTCTTGCTCCTCCAGATTTAGAAATTAATATATATGGATATTTTTTATTTATACAATATTTTATAGCTCTAGATATTTTTTCCCCTACTACGGATCCCATTGATCCTCCTATAAATGAAAAATCCATACAAGATATCACAACATTTATAGTTTTAATTTTCCCAACTCCTGTTCTAATCGCATCATATAAATTTGTTTTTTTTCTTGCTTCTTGAATTCTCTCTGTATATTTTTTATAATCTTTCCATTTTATAGGATCTTTGCTCATTATTTTGACATTCATTTCTAAAAATTTACCGTTATCAAAAAGAATTTCAAAATATTCTTTGCTATGAATCCTTACATGATATCCATCTTCTGGACTAACATAAGCGTTTTTTTTTAATTCTTCTGTATCTATAATTTTTCCACTAGGAGTCCTATACCAAATTCCTTTTGGAAAATCTTTTCTATCATCTATAGATGTTAAAATATTTTTTTTCTTTCTTAAAAACCAAGCCATGGTCGTTTTTATAAAGTATTAATATTATTCATGAATTCGAAATATTTTTTTAAAGTAATTTTAAAAGATTCTTCTCCTTTCCTTAACCATACTCTAGGATCATAATATTTTTTATTAGGAATATGTTTCCCTTTTGGGTTCCCTATTTGCTTTTTTAAATATTCCTTATTTTTATTCATATAATCCCGAACTCCACAAGTAAAAGCATATTGTAAGTCTGTGTCTATATTCATTTTCACAACTCCATAGCTAATCGCTTTTTGTATTTCTTTTACTGAAGATCCTGATCCACCATGAAATACTAAAGAAACTGGTTTGATATCAGTATTAAATTTTTTTTGGATGTATTTTTGTGTATTTTTTAAAATTTCAGGACGAAGGGAGACATTTCCAGGTCTATAAACTCCATGTACATTTCCAAAAGAAGCTGCTATAATAAAATTATCACTAATTTTTATTAATCTTTCATAGGCATATGCTACCTCTTCTGGTTGAGTATAAAGTTTATTGTTTTCTATATTTGAATTATCTATCCCGTCTTCTTCTCCTCCAGTTACGCCAAGCTCTATTTCAATAGTCATTTTACTTTTATTCATTCTATCAAAATATTGCTCACAAATATTAATATTATCTTTTAAAGATTCTTGAGAAAGATCTAACATATGTGAGCTAAATAACGTTTTTCCAAAACGTTTATAATATATTTCATTAGCTTCTATTAATCCATCTATCCATGGAAGATTAGATTTAGAACAATGATCTGTATGCAGAAGAACCGTAGTTTTATAATATGAGGCTAATTCATGAACATGCATAGCAGAAGCTATTGCTCCTTGAATTGCTGCTTTTTGGTTATCATTACATAATCCTTTTCCGGCATTGAAAACAGCACCTCCATTAGATAATTGAATAATAACAGGAGAATTTACTTCTGCAGCAGTTTCCATTACAGCATTCATAGTATTAGATCCAATAATATTCACAGCAGGTATGGAAAACATGTTTTTCTTAGCGTATTCAAATATTTCTCTCACAAGATTCCCAGTAGCTACCCCAAAAGGAAATTTTTTATACATGTGTTTAAAATTTATTTTAATTAAAAAAAAGTATTTTCTATATATTATAAAAATATATGAAAAAATTTTCATAATGAATTTAATATGTTAATTATTCCATCTACATTAAAAATATACAATGCTTCAGCAGGTTCAGGAAAAACTACTTTTTTGGTAATTAATTATCTTTATGTTTTATTAAAAAGCCCTTATCCTGATGAGTTTAAAAAAGTTTTAGTTTTGACTTTCACCAAAAAGGCTTCTGAAGAAATGAAAAATCGCATTTTACAGTGCATAAAAGAATTTTCAAATAAAAAAATCAAAAAAGAATATCATTTTTTGTTCGATTATATAAAAAAAAATTTAAACTTAACAAAACATCAATTGTATCAGCGATCTGAAAAAATATTATTTTCCATATTACATGATTTCTATTGTTTTTCTAGAAACATAAGCACAATAGATAAATTTACTTATAATATTATAAAATCTTTTTACTCAGAAAGAGAGGTAAATTTGGAAATGGATATAGATCAATTTTTATCAAAAATTGTAGAAAATATATTATACAGATTAAATAATTCTGAAAAATGGTCAAAGATTTTAATTCAATCTTCTTTAGAAAAACTAAAAAAAGGAGAAAACTGGGACTTAAAAAAAGAGTTATTCAAAATAGCTCATATAATGATTGAAGAAAATAATTTTTTTTATGTAAAAAAAATTATGAATTATTCTTTGGAAGATTTTATGCGATTAAAAAATATTCTAATAAAAAGAACTAAAATATTTGAAAAAATATGCGAAAAAAAAGGAGAAGAATTTTTTGAACTTTTAAAAAAAAGTTCTATTCAAAAATATTCATTTATTCATTTAGATTTACCAAGATTATTTAAAAAATTACAAAATGGGAATATATTTTTTAATCCTTTTAATAAACGTATTAAAAAATACGTTCAAAATAGAATATTTTACTCTAAATTTTTTTCCGATGAAAATCAAAAAACATTAATAAAAAAAAATATTAATAAAATAATTTTTTTATACGAAAAAACAAAATATATATATGAAAAAAATATATGCGATTATCTTTTGGACAAACTTTTTTTAAAAAACATAAACATATTATCAATAATACATGAAATAGAAAAAGAATTTCGTTCTATAAAAAATGAAAAAAAAATTATTCTAAATACAGAATTAAATAAAATTCTTTATGAAAAAATTATTAAAGGAACATTTCCAAAAATATATGAAAAAATAGGCATGCAATATAAATATTATTTGATAGATGAATTTCAAGATATCTCATTTTTACAATGGCAAAATATTAGAATTTTAGTTGAAAACGCATTATCAGAAAATGGATCAGCTATGATAGTAGGAGATCCTAAACAATCAATATATAGATGGCGCGGTGGTGATGCGAAACAATTTATAAAATTAATATATTCTAAATCAAATAATTATAAAAAAAATATAGAAACTATAGAAAATAATTTCCGTAGTTATAAAGAAATTGTAAAATTTAACAATTTGTTTTATCAATCTATATCTAAAATATTCAATTCTACTATCTACCAAGAGATATATAAAAATTACCAACAAAAAATACAAAAAAAATCTGGTGGATATGTAGAAATAAATTTTCTTAATGATTCTAAGAAAAATTACAAAGAACATGTTTATTCAAATGTAAAAAATAAAATAGAAAAATTATTAAAACAAAAATATGCATTATCAGATATTGCTATTTTAGTTAGGACTAATGAAGAAGGTCATTTTCTATCTGAACAATTAGTAAGAGATGGCATTCCTGTGAATACTTCTGTTTCTTTATTAATAAAAAATCATTTGGAAATACAAATTATAATAAATTTTTTTTACATTGTTGCTTATCCTTATTGTTATCAAAAGAGAGTTGTGTTAATTCTTTTATTAAAAAAATTCATTCGCACTAATAAAAATGATCATGATTTCATTATGAAAATACTTTTTTTACCTTTAAATCTATTTATAAAAAAGATTTTGTTTAAAAATTCATTAACATTAAACAAATTATATAATAAATCTATATATAATATTTCAGAAGAAATCATTGAATCTTTTGGACTATTAAACAAACAAAATTCTACATATATCTATTCTTTTTTGGATTTTGTTTATAGATCTATGAAAAAGGTGGGTAATTCTATTACAGATTTTTTAGATTATTGGGAATTAAAAAAAGAAAAAGAAAGTGTCGTGATTTCTGATCACATTAATGCTATTCGTGTTATGACCATTCATAAATCTAAAGGATTGCAATTTCCTGTGGTCCTTATTCCTTTCACAGATTGGAATATTTATTCTTATAAAAATAAAGAGGAAGTTTGGATAGATGTAAATCCTCGTTTATATAATGGATTAAATACTATTTATTTAGAAATAGAAACTTATTTTAAACATATCAAGCATGATAATAATATTCGTAATTTTTATGAAAATTATATATCAAATATAATGTTTGATAACATCAATTTATTATATGTAGCAACCACACGTCCTATTGAACAACTCATTTTATTTTCTAAACTTAAAAATAATCAATCTATATCATTTTATATTAAAAATTTTTTATGTAAAAAAAAAATGTGGAATGAAAGAAAACGTAAATATATTTTCGGAAAAAAAGAAATAAATTCTTAATTTATTTAACATGTTTTTCTGCATGATAAGAAGATCTAACTAATGGTCCACTTTCTACATATTTAAATCCCATTTTTAATCCCACTTTTTTTAATTCTTTGAATTGTTCTGGTAAAATAAAAAAATGAACAGGATAATGCTTCAAGGAAGGTTGCAAATATTGTCCCATTGTCAGAATATCTACTTTAGATTTTCTAATATCTTTCATAGTTTCTATGATTTCTTCTTTTCTTTCTCCTAATCCCAACATAATTCCTGTTTTTGTCCGTATATTTTTATCCTTTTCTTTTATATATCGTAAGACTTCAAGACTACGATCATATTTAGCTTGAACACGAACTTTTTTTGTTAATCTAGAAACCGTTTCCACATTATGAGAAATAACCTCTGGTTTGATTCCAATTATTTTATCTATTATTTTTTTTTCTCCTTTAAAATCTGGAATTAAAGCTTCTATTGTAATATTGGGATTAAAATATCGTATTTTTTGTATAGTTTGAATCCATATATCAGAACCCATATCCTGTAAATCATCTCTATTCACAGAAGTCAGTACAGCATGTTTTATTTTTAATATTTTTATAGATTTTGCTACTTTTTCTGGTTCTTTCCAGTCTATTTCATTAGGACGTCCTGTTTTGACTCCACAAAATCTACAAGATCTTGTACAAACATTTCCCAATATCATAAAAGTAGCAACCCCATTATCCCAGCATTCTCCTATATTGGGACAACTTCCACTCTGACAAATTGTGTTCAATTTGTGCAAAGAAACTAACTTTTGCAATTCATGATAATTTTTACTCATTGGTAATTTTACTTTTATCCATTTTGGTTTTTTTTGAACGACATTCATGTTTTTTTTAATTTTTGTTATTATACTTTTTTTGATAAATTTGTAAAAATGGGTATTTTTTTGTTTATATGGAAGTGTTTGTTAGAGATATAGCTAATGTATTAGAAAATATAGCTCCTCTAGAATATGCATATTCTTATGATAACGTTGGATTAATAGTGGGATCATTTTCTCAAAGAGTAAAAAATGTATTGATTACTTTAGATCTTACTGAAAAAGTTTTATATGAATCTATAAAAAAAAAATGCAATTTAATAATTTCTTTTCATCCTGTCATTTTTAAACCCATTAAAAATATAACTGGAAAAACATTTTCAGAAAGAGTCATGATTCATGCATTAAAAAATGACATATCTATTTATGTCATTCATACAAATTTAGATGTTGTATGGAAAGGGACTTCTTCTTACATATCTAAATTACTACAAATTAACAGAGAAAAAGTTCTTTTTCCAAAAAAAGAAAGTATTAAAAAATTAACGACTTATGTTCCAATGAATTATGAAAATAAAGTAAGAAATGCTTTATTTGAGGCAGGAGCTGGAAATATTTCTAATTATAGTCATTGTAGTTATAATTTTGATGGATTTGGAAGTTATATGGGAAACGAAAAAACTAAACCTTTTATTGGAAAAAAAGAAGTTTTTCATATGGAAAAAGAGATTTGTATTAATGTTGTTTTTCCTAATTATAAATTAGATATAATAAAAAATGCATTATTTAAAAATCATCCTTATGAAGAAGTCGCTTACGAAATTTATAATATTGAAAATATAAATCCTTATATAGGAATAGGTTTTATAGGAAATATTATGAAAAAAATGAATGAGTATGATTTTCTTCTTTTTATAAAAAAAAAAATGAATGTTCCTTGTATTAGACATTCTGATTTTACGGGAAATAAAATTAAAAAAATAGCTATGATCACAGGTTCAGGGCGTTTTGGTATAGAAACTGCTGTAAAAGAAGAAGCTGATGTTTTTATATCTTCTGATTTGAAATATCATGATTTTTTTAAATGTGAAAAAAAAATATTAATTGTGGATATTGGACATTATGAATCAGAAAAGTTCAATAAAAATTTAGTGAAATCTTTTCTAGACAAAAATTTTACTTCAATTCATGTTTATGAATCCGAAGTTCATACTAATCCAGTTAAATATTTTTATTGATTATGGGAGATAAAATACAAGAGGCAATCACTGTAGTAGATAAATTAAGAGTATTATATAATCTTCAGTTAATAGATTTTCGTATGGATGAAATACGAAAATTTCGCAATAACATTCCTGTAGAAATAAACAATCTAGAAGAAGAACTAGATCAAATAAAAAAAAAGTTAGAATATCATCATGATGATGTTCTTTATCTAAAAGAAAATATAAACAAACAAAATAAAAATATTAAGTCTTCAGAGATTTTGATCAATAAATATGAAAAACAAAAAGATTATATCAAAAATCATAAAGAATTATATTCGCTAGATAAAGAGATTGATTATCAAAAATTAGAAATTCAATTGGCTAAAAAAAGAATTAAAGAATTGAATGTTCAAATATATAAAAAGGAAGAGATCATAAAAAAAAAAGAAAATATATTACAAAATAAAGAAGAACACCTTTTTCATAAAAAAAAAGAATTAAATAATATTCTTTTAGAAAACGAAAAAGAAGAAAAAATTTTATTAGAAAAATTTTTATGTTTTTCTAAAAAAATAGATAATAGTTTATTAAAAACTTATAAAAGAATCAGGAATGGAGTTAAAAATGGAGTAGCTGTTGCTCCAGTACAAAGAGGAGCCCCGTTGGGTTCTTATTTAGCAATAACCCCTCAAAAATATTCTGAATTAATACAGAGAAATAAACTTTTAATAGATGAACATAGTGGAAGGATATTAATAGATGCAGAATTGGCTGAGGAAGAAAAGAAAAAATCTTTTGTTTTTTGTTCTAAAAAAAAATTATAAATCATGGTACGAACTTATTCTTCTAATGAAATTAAAATTCAAATTCAAGATTTTGAATTATTAGAAGTTTCTTCAGGAAAGAAGAAATTTTTAAGAGATTATTTTTCAAGTAAAGCAACTGTAATAATGTTTATTTGTAATCATTGTCCGTACGTTAAACATATTAATACAGAATTAATTCGTTTATCTAACGATTTTTTACCGAAAAAAATTTCATTTATAGCAATCAATTCTAATGATGCCGAAAGATATCCGGAAGATTCTCCAGAAAATATGAAAAAAGTACATCAAAAATTAGGTTACCCTTTCCCTTATTTTTTTGATGAAACACAAGAAGTTGCTAAATATTATTGTGTAAAATGTACTCCTGAATTTTTTATTTTTTATGGAAAAGGAAATTTATGTTATCATGGTCAATTAGATGATTCTAGACCTGGAAATAATATTCCTGTTACAGGTTTTGATGTGAGAAATGTATTACAAAACATTTTGAATGGAAAAGAAATATTTCCAACAGGAAAATTAAGTTATGGGTGTAACATTAAATGGAAAACATAAGATTATTATAATAATTGGGGATTATATTTAAAAAATATTCTATAGCTTCAGATAGACTTTTTTCTGATATTCCTCCTGCCGCATTTTTGTGCCCTCCTCCACAAAAATGTTTTCTAGCAAACATATACATCAAAATTCTTCGTACGAAAGGAAATTTTGAAAAATTTCCTTTCGAACGAAAGGAAATTTTGATGGGATGTTTTTCTTTTTCTTCAAAAAAGAAAACGGAAAAAACAATATTTTTTATACCTAATCCATAAGTAGTAATACCTTCTGTATCTCCCTGTTTATATAAATTTTTATTTACATCCGAAGCTTTAATGCTTGTGTAAACTGTACGATATTTTTGAATGATTTTTAATTTTTTTAAGGCTTTAGATAATAATTTTAATCTACTTTCATTGTATTTTTCTTGTAAATGATCATAAACATAATCTATGTTAATTCCTTTTTCTATTAATTTTCCGGCAATAAAATGAGTTTCTGAAGTAACAGAAGGAAAACGAAAAAATCCTGTATCAGTCATTAATCCTACGTATAAACATGTAGCTATTTCTTGATCTATTTTATCTAAATTATTCATATTGGATATGAATCGAAAGACTAAAACACTGGTAGCTGCTACTGTAGGATCTGAAAACATAAAATCAAAATAAAATGGAAAAGGATGGTGATCAATTAGTACTTTTTTTGCCTTTGAATATAAAAAAAAATCTTTTATATTATTGATTCTTGATAAATTATTGAAATCTATAAAAAAGACATAATCAGAGTTGACAATTTTTCTTTTTACTAAAGATTCTGTATGTTTAGAAAATACAAGAATATCCTTGCTTCCAGGAAGCCATTGAAAAGATTCAGAATATTCTGTTGGAGATATTAAATCTACATCATGTTTTAACTTTCTAAAATAAAATAAAAGAGCTAAAGAAGATCCTAAAGCATCTCCATCTGGTTTATTATGAGGTAACAGCACAATTTTTTTTTTATTTATTCCATTTATATTAGAGAATAACATATATTATTTTTTTTTAAAACCTAATTCTTCTCCTTTTTTTAACATAAGAACATAAGCAGAATGAAAATTATTAGATATTTTCCCTTCTAAAATAGAATCTTTAACAAAATTTTTTATGATACCTATCTCCTTACATGGATTAATATGAAAGGCTTTCATGATATCATTTCCTGATATAGGTGATTTCCAATTTTGAATTTTATCTTTTTCTTCTAATTTTTGAATTCTCTTTATAAGAAGATAAATATTTTTTTTATACTGATTTTTTTTATCTATATTATTGGTAGTAATATCTGCGATACATAATTTCATCAAATCTTCTAAATCGTTTCCTATATCAAATAATAATCTACGTATAGCAGAATCACTAGTTTTATTTCCTATTAATGCAATAGGTCTATAACTATGTTGAATCATTTTTTTTACATATTTCATAGAATAATTTTTTGGAAGCTTTAAACGGTGGAATATATTTGCAACCATTTTAGATCCTACCAATTCGTGAGCATGGAAAGACCATCCTGCTCTAGGTAAAAATTTTTTGGTATTAGCTTTTCCTATATCATGAAGCAATGCTACCCATCTTAACCAAAGAGAATTATTTTTTTCTTTACTAATATTATCTACTACTTGTAAAGTATGGTAAAAATTATCTTTGTGTTTATATCCATTTTTTTCTTCTATTCCTTTTAACGAAACTAATTCTGGTAATATAATTGACAATAATCCAGATTTATATAATAAAAACAATCCTATAGAAGGCTTTTGAGATAATAAAATTTTATTAAATTCTTCGACAATTCTTTCTATAGAAACGATATTTATCCTATTCTTATTTTTTTGAATGGATTGAAATGAATATTTTTCAATATCAAATTGTAATTGAGTAGCAAATCGTATAGCTCTCATCATTCGTAATGGATCATCAGAATAAGTAATATCTGCATCTGATGGAGTTCTTAATATTTTTTTTTTAAATCAGATAATCCTCCAAATGGATCTATCAATTCTCCATAATTATTACGATTTAAACTTACAGCTAAAGTATTAATTGTAAAATCTCTTCTGTTTTGATCATCTTGTAATGATCCTAACTCTATAACGGGTTTTCTACTGGAAAAGTGATAAGATTCTTTTCTAGATCCTACAAATTCTATTCTTTGATTATCGTATTCCAACATAGCTGTACCAAAACGTTTAAATATTCTTATTTTAGGAGAAGGTTCAATATATTTAGAAACCTCTTTAGCTAATTTTATTCCTTCCCCTATAGTTAAAATATCTAAATCTTTCGATTCTATTTTTCCTAGCAAAAAATCTCTAACATAACCTCCTATTACATAGCTATTTTGTTTTATCCTTTGAGCAGAAATACTTACAATATAAAATATTTTTTTATGAATAGCAGATGATAAATTCATGTCAATCTACATACGTAATATTTTAACCTGATTGGCAACAATTTTTATAATAGAAGAACCACTATAAATAGCTTTTTCTTCTCTACGAAAATTTACAACATAATCTGTTTTGTCTAAAATAGAAGGACTAATTTCTGAAAAAGATTTAGGAGAGACAAATCCTGACAGATTAGCAGAAGTAGAAACAATAGGTCTATCCAAATTTCTGATCAAACAAATACAAAATGGATCATATGTTAAACGAACGGCTAAAGTCCTATCTTTTTTAAAAAAGTGAGATGCCATTTTTTTTTCATTTTCATATACTATAGTAATAGGTTTATCCTTTTTCACAAGATTATCAAAAATTATTTTTTGAGTAAAAAAAGAAATTTTTCCTACCAATTGATGTAAACGATCCATACTTTCTACCAAAAGAATCATAGATTTAGAAATATTTCTATTCTTTATTTCACATATTTTTTTTATAGCTTGTATATTAAATGCATCACATCCCAATCCCCACACAGTATCTGTGGGGTGCAACAAAACTTTCCCTTTTTTCAAAATCTCTACACTTTTTTCTATTTCTCCGTAAAAAGACATTTTTAAATTGCTAAATTATGGGTTCTTAATGCATCATTAAGAGAAACTTTTTTATTTGTGCTTTCTTTCCTTTTCCCTATAATTATAGAACATGGAACATGATATATACCTGAAGGAAATTTTTTGGGATAAGATCCAGGTATAACCACAGAATATTTTGGAATTATCCCCTTTATTTCAATAGGTTTATCATGAGTTACATCAAAAATCTTAGTAGACGCTGTGAGAACTACATTTGCTCCTAAAACAGCTCCTTTTTTTATCAAAACTCCTTCTACTAAAATACATCTAGATCCAATAAAAACATCATCTTCTACAATAACTGGATGAGCTTGTAATGGTTCTAAAACTCCTCCAATTCCTACTCCTCCACTTACATGAACACAATTCCCAACCTGAGCGCAACTACCTACTGTCGCCCATGTATCTATCATTGTATTTTTTCCTATATATGCACCTATATTTACATAAGAAGGCATAAGAATAACTCCAGGCGATATATATGATCCGTAACGTGCTATAGCATGAGGAACGACACGAATTCCTTTTTCCTTAAATTTATTTTTTATAGGAATTTTATCATAAAATTCTAATGGGCCTAACTCCACTGTATTCATATTTTGAATAGAAAAATACATAATAATAGCTTTTTTAACCCATTCATTGACAACCCATTTTTCATTCAAAAAATTAGCTACTCTGATTGAACCAATTTCTAAATGTTCAATAATTTGAAGAACTATATTTTTTATATTTGCATCAGTCGTCCATATATTTTTATTATTCCAAAATTTCTCTATCTCTAGTTTTAATCTATTCATTATATATATTGCTTAATAAGAAACAAAACAAAAGTAGTAAAAATAAAATAAGATAACAAGTATATAATGGCAAAAATATTAGGAATGGATTATGGGAAAATTATTACTGGTTTATCTATAACAGATACTAAAAAAATATTTGCGTTTGGATTAAACGCCGTTCCCACTATAAAATTGATGAATTTTCTAGAATATTTTTTAGTTGATGAGAAAATAGAAAAAATCGTTATAGGATTACCTAAAAAATTGAATAATCAAAAAGAAATTTCAATAGAAGCAGAAATTCAAAAATTTATTTATAAATTTCATATAAAATATCCTAAAATTCTTATAGAAAGATTAGATGAACGTTTTACATCAAAAATAGCTTTTGATACTATGATCAAATTGGGTTTAGGTAAAAAAAAAAGAAGAAAAAAGTAATTTTAAATCAAATTAGTGCTACTATAATTTTACAGTCTTATCTTACAAAAAAAGAAAAACAAAATTAATTCATGGTATTACCTATAGTTCTTTATGGAAGTCCTATTTTGAGAAAAAAGTGTTTAAATATAGATTTTTATTCTCATGAAAACAAAAATAAAATCAATCAATTGATTCAAGATATGTTTGAAACTGTACAAAAAGTAAAAGGATTAGGATTAGCCGCTCCCCAAATTGGGAAAAATATTCGACTTTTTATAGTAGAAACTCCTTATTTTAAGGAGGTTTTTATTAATGCTAAGATATTAAAAATTCATGGAAAAGAATGTAAATTTAATGAAGGATGTCTTAGTCTTCCTGGAATCATGGGGGATGTTAAAAGAAAATCTAATGTTATAATTGAATATTATGATCAAAATTGGAAAAAACAAAAAAGGACCTTAACAGGTATATGTGCAAGAGTCATTTTCCATGAATATGATCATATTGAAGGAAAACTCTTTATAGATTATTTTTCTACACATAAAAAAAAAATGATAGAGAAAAAATTAATGAACTTAAAAAAAATTTATTTTGAATAAACGTCATCTATCATTTTTTTAAAAACATCAGGATCATTCATAGATATATATGAAAGAATTTTCCTATTGATTTTGATTTTTTTTTCCGATAATTTATTCATAAACTCGGAATAGGATTTTCCATACTGACGTACTCCTGCATTAATACGTTGAATCCAAAGAGACTTGAAATTTCTTTTTTTTCTTTTTCTTCCTGAAAAAGAATAAAGAAAAGATTTTTCTACAGCATTTTTAGCGACTGTATAAACTTTACTTCTAGAACCATAAAACCCCTTAGCTAATTTCAGTATTTTTTTACGTTTTCGTCTAGAGGAAACCGCATTTGTAGATCTAGGCATAAATTTCTAAATTTGCATTTCTATATTTTTTTGATTTGATTTTTTTAATAAAGTGAATACGGAAAGATTCCGTTTTCTTTTTTTAGACTTTTTTGTTAATAAATGATTCTTAAATGCATGTTTTCTTTTGATATATCCATGAGCCGTTTTTTTAAATCTTTTTTTCGATCCTGATTTTGTTTTTAATTTAGGCATAAATATGACTTTAAAATTTTTTTGGAGCTAATATCATATACATTCTCTTTCCTTCCATTACCGGCATTTGCTCTACTTTTCCATATTCCTCAATTTCTTCTGCAAATTTTAATAATTTTATTTTCCCTTGATCTTTATATACTATAGAACGTCCTTTAAAAAAAACAAATACTTTTACTTTATCTCCACGCATTAAAAATTTCTCTGCACTTTTAATTTTTACTTTCCCATCATGATCTCCAATTTGTGGACCGAATCGGATTTCTTTAGTATTTACTTTAATTTGTTTTGCTTTAAATTGTTTTTTTCTTTTCTTTTGTTCATATAAGAATTTCTTGTAATCCAATATTTTACATACTGGAGGAATTAATTTAGGATTAATCTCAACCAAATCTAGCTCTCTTTTCTTAGAAAATTGAAGTGCTTCTTGTATGGAATAGATTCCATTTTCTATGGAAGAATCACCGACTAAACGAACTTTTGGTGTATTAATAATACCATCATTAATACGATGTTTTTCTTTTTTTTGCGGTAATGGTCGGTGTTTTTTTTTATTACCTTTTGGATATTTCTTTTTTATAATAATTTTATAGTTTTAGTTTTGAAATTTGTTTCATTCAAAATAGATTCTATTCCATTGGAAATAGAAAATACTCCTATATGTCCTAATCCATGACGTCGTAATGACATCGTTTCATTTTTTTCTTCTTTATTTCCCAAAATAATCATATAAGGGATCTTATTTTCTTCAGAATCTCTAATTTTTTTGTTAATCTTTTCGTTTCTATTATCAATAAATACACGAATATTATAATTCAACATTAAATTTAAAATTTTTTTTGCATAAACTACATATTTATCACTTATAGGAAGTATAACTGCTTGATTAGGGACCAACCATAGTGGAAGATTCCCTTCTGTATGTTCTATCATAATAGCAATAATACGTTCTAATGAACCAAAAGGAGCTCTATGTATCATTACTGGACGACATTTTTCATTATTTTTTCCTTTATAATATAAATCAAATCTTTCAGGCAAATTATAATCTACTTGAATTGTTCCAAGTTGCCAATTTCTTCCTAAAGAATCTTGAATGAGAAAATCTAATTTTGGGCCATAAAAAGCTGCATCTCCATAATTAACAGACGCTTCTATATTTTCTTCTTTGACTACTTGTAGGATAGTGTTTTCAGCTTTTTTCCAATTTGTTTCTGACCCTATATAACCGTCTATTCTTTTAGGATCTCTAAGAGAGATTCTAACTGTATATGTAAAAAAACCTAAAGAACGAAAAACATAAAATACTAAATTAATCACTTTTTTAAATTCTTCTAACAATTGATCATAAGTACAAAAAATATGTGCATCATCTTGAGTAAAACATCTGACTCTAGTTAAACCATGAAGTTCTCCACTTTGTTCATAACGATATACTGTTCCAAACTCTGCAAAACGCTTAGGAAGATCGCGGTAAGACCATTCTTGAGAACGATAGATTTCACAATGATGAGGACAATTCATAGGTTTTAAAAGATACTCTTCTTCTTGACGAGGAGTATGAATGGGTTTAAAATGATCTTTTCCATATTTACTCCAATGACCACTTATTACATATAATTTTTTATGACCAATATGTGGAGTTACAACCATTTCGTATCCTGATTTTTCTTGAACATCAATTAAAAATTCCTCTAACTTTTTTCTAAAAACTGTTCCTCTAGGTAACCATAAAGGTAATCCAGTTCCTACTCGATCAGAGAAAATAAAAAATTTAAGTTTTTTTCCTATTTTTCTATGATCTCTATTCGAATTTTCTTTTAAAAGAGGAAACAGCTTATTTTTATTCTTTTTATTCATAAAAAAAATAAGTTACAAGTTTTTTATTTTTATGATGATAAAAATAGATATAATGTTGCTGCCATTACACATCCTACTATTGGCCCCAAAACTGGAATCAATGCATAATCCCAATTACTTTTTCCTTTTCCTGGAATGGGGATAATAGAATATATAATTCTTGGACCTAAATCACGAGCAGGATTTAATGCAGCGCCTGTAACTCCCCCTAATGATAAAACAATTCCAAATACGACCAGAGAGGAAGGAAGCGCCCCCAAAGACCCTAACCCTATAGGATATTTTTCTTCTTTAAAAAAAAGAGTTCCTTCTGTAGAAAGATATAAAGAAATCAATATAAAAATAAAAGTAGTAAATACTTCACTTCTAAAATTAGAAAATAAATTTTTTGTAGAAGGAACAGTCACAAAAACAGATAATTTTTCTTCTTTTCCTTGAGTTTCAAAAAAATGATCTTTGTATAAAAGCCAGACAAAGAAAGATCCTAACATAGCTCCAATAAATTGAGATAAAATATAAAAAGGGACCATTCCCCAATTAAATTTTCCAATTATGGCAAAACTTATTGTAACGCATGGATTTAAATGAGCTCCACTATAAGGTGCAGAAACTGTTATACCCATAAAAACAGCTAATGCCCATCCTATAGTAATAATTAACCATTCTCCACTTTTGCTATGACCTTTGGTTTTCGATAAAATAACATTTGCTACCACCCCATTTCCTAAAAATACCAAAATCATTGTTCCTATGATTTCTGCATATATTTTTGTCATTATATTTTATTTGATTTGATTTGACCAAGAACGTGTTGTTTTAATCGCTTTTTTCCAACCTTGTATTCTTTCCAATCTACTAGACATTTCTTGGGGTTCAAAAATCTGTTCTAATTGCCATTTATCTTGAATTTCTTCAAGACTACTCCAATAATTTACAGCTAATCCCGCTAAATAAGCAGCTCCAGCTGCTGTTAATTCAGAAATTCTAGATTTTACAACTTTCACATTTAAAATATCAGATTGAAATTGCATTAACAATTTATTTACCGTAGCTCCTCCATCTACACGAAGTTCTTTTATAGAAATCCCCGAATCTGCTTCCATAGCTTTCAATACGTCCATATTTTGAAAAGCGATACTTTCTAATGCTGCTCTAACAAGATGAGCAGAAGAAGTTCCCCTCGTTATCCCTACAATGGTTCCTCTCGCTTTTTGATCCCAATAAGGAGCACCTAAACCTGAAAAAGCTGGAACCATATATAAACCTTCCGTATTTTCAACAGAAGAAGCTAATGTTTCCGCTTCATTGGAAGATAAAAGTAATCCTAACCCATCTCTAAGCCATTGAACGACAGCTCCTGCAATAAAAACACTTCCTTCTAATGCATATTGAACTTTATTTTGTATTTTCCAAGCTACAGTAGTGATTAAATTATTTTGAGAAAATACAGGATGATCTCCTACATTCATTAACATAAAACATCCTGTTCCATAAGTATTTTTAACCATACCAATTTTAGTACACATTTGACCGAAAAGAGCAGCTTGTTGATCTCCAGCAATTCCAGATATTGGAATTTTATGCGATAAAATATGTCCTGTTGTATAACCGAAAATTTCACTAGATGATTTTACTTCTGGAAGCATAGTTATTGGAATATTAAATAAATCTATCAACTCTTTATCCCAATTAAGTGTGTGAATATTAAATAACATAGTACGAGAAGCATTAGTCACATCTGTGACATGAGTTGCTTTCCCAGTTAAATTCCATATTAACCATGAATCTATAGTTCCAAATGCTAAAAATCCAGAACGAGCTTTTTCCTTAGCTCCGGGTACATTTTCTAATATCCATCTAATTTTCGTAGCGGAAAAATAAGGATCTATAATTAAACCTGTTTTTTTTCGAATCATTTCGGTTAATCCTTCTTTTTTAATTTGATCACAATATTTAAATGTACGTCTATCTTGCCACACTATAGCATTAAAAATAGGTTCTCCAGTTCTTTTATCCCATACAACAGTAGTTTCTCTTTGATTGGTAATACCTATAGAAACAATATTTTCTCCTTCTAAATTTGCCTTTAAAATAGCTTCTAAAGCAACTGAAGCTTGCGTCGACCATATTTCTTCTGCATTGTGTTCTACCCATCCAGGATGAGGATAAATTTGCGTAAATTCTCTTTGAGCTACAGAAATAATATTTCCAATTTTATCAAAAATAATAGCTCTAGAACTGGTAGTTCCCTGATCTAATGATAGCACATATTTTTTCATAAACATATAATAACTTTTCTACTTACTTTACTAGCAAACTGCTGGATAATAGTATTGCATAGCTAACTTTTTGAAAGCATCTATTTGTGATTTTTCCCATTTATCATCTCTAGAAAGTTCTTTAGCCATTAATGCAGCTACTCTAGGTGCTATATCTATTGCTTTTTTAGCATTTAAAAATAATAAACGGAACCTTCTCGCTAAAACATCTTCAATTGTTCTTGCCATTTCATAACGAACCATCCAAATCACTTCTGCTTCGGTATAATAAGAAGCATTTAAGGCATCTTTTGAAATTAAGGAAACCCCTAAAAGGGGATTTTTTTCAATCAATTTTTTTATATGATATTCATCTTCCCCATATTTATTCCAATAAAGATTCTGGCTTTTTTTATCATATGAAGAATAGGATCCATAAATTTTTAAATTTTTTGTGACAGAAGGTACATTATGTAGATTTCCTATTTCAATAGCTTTATTTACAGTGTCTTCTGCCATTTTTCTATATGTTGTCCATTTTCCTCCTATAATACTAATGAGTCCAGAGGAACTAATTATAAGTTTATGAGACCTAGAAATATCTTTAGTTTGAATAGGATCGGAACAATAATTATTATTAGAAACAAAAAGAGGACGTAATCCAGAAAATGCACTTAATATATCACTTTTTTTTATGTGAAGTATAAAATATTTGTTAAAAGTTTGTAATATAAAATCTATTTCTTCCTCTAAAGGTTTTGGTTCGAGGACACTTTTTTCCAAAAAAGTATCTGTAGTTCCTACTAAAACATGATTGTACCATGGTACGCAAAATAATACTCGACCATCTGTAGTTTTTGGAATCACTATAGCATTTGAACTTCTAAAAAAATATTTATCTAACACAATATGTGTTCCTTGACTCGGTTTGATAAAAATAGGACATGAAGATTCATCCATTTTTGAAATAGAATCAGAAAAAACTCCAGTAGCGTTTATAACTATTTTCGAATAAATAGAATATTTCTTTTTAGTTTCAAGATCACAAGCAATGACTCCAGAAACTTTATTTCCAACTTTTTTTAGTAAACTTTTGACTTTAAAATAGTTTAATAATATCCCACCTTTTTGAACACAAGTTTGTGCTAAATTTATGGCTAAACGTGCATCATCAAATTGTCCGTCATAATATAAAATCCCCCCTTTTAACTTTTTACTTTGAATTTCTGGAAAATCTCTAATTATTTCCTTTTGGGATAAAAATCTAGATTTTCCAAAACTTAAAGAACCAGATAGCCACTCATACAATTTCAAACCAGCCCAGTACATGATTCCCGTTTTCCAATTGAAGACTGGAATAATAAATTTTTGTTTTTTTACTAAATGAGGAGCATTTTTTAATAAAAAACCTCTTTCTTGTAATGCTTCATAAACTAATTTTATATTTCCTTGAGCTAAATACCGAATCCCTCCATGAATTAATTTTGTACTTCTACTAGAAGTTCCTTTAGAAAAATCGGACTGTTCTAATAGAAGAGTTTTATATCCTCTTGAAGAAGAATCCAAAGCTATTCCTAACCCTGTCGCTCCTCCTCCAATAATGATAACATCCCAAATATTAACATTTTCTAAAATGTCTAAAAATCTATCTCTATTTAAAAAACCTTTCATCATTTTTCGCTCATATCAAATTTCAAATGAAACATACATACTATTGGGATTTTTAAAATGTTAAATGAACAAAATTAAAAATATTTTCAATAAAAGAAAATTTTAATTAAAATTATACATTATTTGTTTTATTCATTATATGATATATAAAATCTTTGACCATTTTTTTTCCTGAATGAGCATGAATTTTTTTCATGATTTGATTCATATTATAAAATTGTTTCAAAAAAATATCTATATGATTTAATGCTATCCCAGATCCTTTAGATATTCTTTTTCTTCTTTTTTCATCAGTAAGAATTTGAGGATGATTCCTTTCATAAGGACTCATAGAACGAATCATCGCTTCTATTCTTGTTATAGAATCTTTTTTATTTTCATAAGATGAAAAATACTTATCAATTCCAGGAATCATAGAAATAACATTTTTTATATTTCCTATTTTTTTGATTTGTTGGATTTGCTCAAATAAATCGTTAAAATCGAAACGATTTTTTGAAATTTTATGATAAATTTTTTTAGTTCTTTTTTCATCAAATTGTTCTTGTACTTTTTCAACTAAAGAAACTATATCACCCATACCTAATATTCTATTAGCTATTCTGTCTGGATGAAAAACTTCTAAATCTTCTATTTTTTCTCCATTGCTAATAAATTTTATAGGTTTTTTTACTACACTAGACATAGTTATAGCAACACCCCCTCTACTATCTCCATCTAACTTTGTTATTACAATGCCATCAAAATTCAATACCTTTGAGAAAGATTGAGCCGTATTTATAGCATCTTGTCCTGTCATAGCATCAACAACAAATAAAACTTCATTTGGATGAGAATATTGATTGATTTTTTTAATTTCTTCCATCATAATTTCATCTATTGCTAATCTACCAGCTGTATCAATGATAATTATATTTTTCTTTTGTTTATAAGCATGAATAATAGATTTATCCACAATTTCTATAACATTTTTGCTTTCTTTTAAAGAAAAAACAGGAATATTTACTTTTTTCGCAATGAATTCCAATTGATCTATGGCTGCAGGACGATGAGTATCTGCAGCGACTAATAAAGGATATTTATTCTTTTTTTTAAAAAAAAAAGCAAGTTTAGAAGAAAAAGAAGTTTTTCCACTTCCCTGTAATCCACAAATTACAATAATAGTAGGATTTTTAGAAAGATTGACTTCTACATTATTTTCTCCCATAAGAGAAACGAGCTCATCATATACAATTTTTGTAATTAATTGTTTTGGATTTAAAGAAGTTAGCACTTTTTTTCCAATAGATTTTTCTTGAATTCTTTGAATAAAACTTTTAACTATTTTATGATTAACATCTGCATCAATAAGTGCTCGTCCAATTTTTTTCAAAGAAGATGCTATATTAATTTCTGTAATTGTATTGTGCCCCTTCAAAACATGAAGAGCTTCAGAAAGTTTATTTTGTAAATGTTCAAACATAAATACAAGTTTTTTTTTATTTATATGCGATCAAGCATTTTTATGCCCAACAAATTCATCCCAGATTTTAAAACATTCCCTGTTACATGAATAATATTCATACAAATATTACTATGAATTACGTTTAAAGGGTCTATTAATCTTTTATATTGATAAAGATGATTGAAAATTTTAGATACTTCATAAATATAGTTTGCTATTAAAGAAGGGTTTAATTGTATTGCTGATTTTTTTAGTACTAATGGATATTTTTGAAGAATTTTGATCATATTTTTTTCATGTATATCAAATTTTATATTTGACCAATGATAATTAAGTAAGGGACACAAATTTAAAAATTTTCGTTCCAAAGAACGAATTCGGGAATAAGTATATTGAATATACGTACCAGTTTTTCCTTTAAAATCTATTGATTTTTCAGGATGAAAAATTATTTTTTTTCTTGGATCTATTTTTAGAAAAAAATACTTCAAAGCTCCTAATCCTAGGATTTCAGAAGATTGTTTTTGTTCTTCTTTTTTTATAAATTTATTTGAAAAATTCTTTTTTGCAATAGAATACATTTCTAGAATGATACTATCGGCATCTACAATATTTCCTTCCCTAGATTTCATCCTCCCACTTGGTAAATATACCATTTCATAAGACAAATGAAATAATTTATTGACCCATATATATCCTAAACGTTTTAATATATTAAAAAGAACTTGGAAATGATAATCTTGTTCTTTTCCTACGATGTATATAATTTGGTCTATATTATATTTTTTAAAACGTTCTACAGCTGTTCCAATATCCTGAGTAATATATACAGAAGTTTGATCCGATCGTAATAAAAGTTTTTGATCAAAACCTTCTTTGGTTAAATCAATCCAAATTGATCCATCTTTTTTCTGAAAAAAAATCCCTTTTTTAAGACCTTTTTTGACAATTTCTTTTCCCATTTTATAAATATCACTTTCATACTCTATTTTATCAAAATGAATTCCTAACTTTTTATAAGTTTCTTCGAACCCATTATAAACCCATTGATTCATTGTTCTCCAAGTATTTCGAATTTCAGAATCTCCTAATTCCCATTTTTTCAATAATTCTCGAGCTTGATTTAATATTGAATATTGATTATAATCCTCTTTAGAAGATTTATTATCCAATTCTTGGATTTCTTTACAAGAAATTTTATCAAATAAACTATAATACTTTCCTACAAAATGATCCCCTTTCATTTTCGCACTATCAGGAGTTTTTCCTTTTCCAAATCTTTTCCAAGCTATCATAGATTTACATATATGTATTCCTCTATCATTAATAATTTGAGTTCTTATTATTTCATGACCAACCATTTTTAATATTTCAGCTAGAGATGCTCCAATAAGACTATTTCTAATATGTCCTAAATGAAGGGGTTTATTGGTATTAGGAGAAGAATATTCTACCATTATTTTTTTAGTAGGATATTTCAAATCATAAAAATTTGTATTTAACATTTTTTTCAGAAGATAAATATAATAATCATCTTCGAAAATAAAATTTAAAAAACCTCTAATAATAGAGAATTGAATTAATCCTTTTAGTTTATTTTGCACATAATTTCCTATATCTTTTCCTATTTTTTCTACAGGTTTTTTAAGTTTTTTAGATAATGAAAATAAAACCAAAGTAATATCTCCTGGATATTCTTTTTTAGTATATTGAAAATCCAATTCAGGGCAAGATTTTATTTTATATAAAACAAATATGGATTCTATAACTATTTTTTCTATAGATTGAAGATGATCATTCATAGATAACATACAAATAATTTTTTATGAATATCTTTTTAATGGAACTCTCCATTTAAAAGGATCTTCTGATAAATTATGTTGTATATCTAATAATTTTTTCTTTAGAAAAAGAGATATTCTTTTTTCTTTTGCAAGATTCGGCAACCCAAAATCATTTTTTTGATAACTAATTGTTTTAAAATAATTTATAACGACTGCAGTTCCACAACCAAAAGCTTCTTTTAATTCACCGGTTTGTAATCCCTTTATAATTTCTGAAACACTTAAATTTCTTTCTTCCACAAAGAAGCCTTCTTTTTTAGCTATAGAAAGAATACTGTTGCAGGTAACCCCACTCAATATATTATCATTTGCTTTTGGCGTTATAAGTTTATTTTTTAAATAAAAAAAAACGTTCATCGTACCGGATTCTTCTATCATTGTGTGTGTAGAAGAATCTGTCCATAATATTTGATCAAATCCTTTTTCATTAGCTAATCGAGTCGGATAAAAAGAAGATGCATAATTCCCAGCAGCTTTAGTAAATCCCACACCTCCTGACGAGGAACGACTATATTTTTCTTCTATTTTAACTTTTAAGGGATGTTTGTAATAGGTGTCCGCAGGGGTAGATATAATTATAAACATATAATCTTTAGAAGGCTTAGCTGATAAAACTCCATTTGTAGCAATTAGAAAAGGACGAATGTATAAAGATTGACCATATTTTTTGGGGATCCAATCTCGATCTATATCTATTAATTTTTTTAATCCATTCATAAAAATATTTTCTGGTATGGATGGCATTTCCAAACGAGCAGCAGATCTATTCATTCTTTTAAAATTTTCTTCTGGACGAAATAAGAAAACTTCTTCGTTTTTATCTTTGTAAGCTTTCATCCCTTCGAAAACAGCTTGTCCATAATGAAAAACAAGAGATATAGGAGAAAACATTATCTTTCCAAAAGGCTTAATAATAGAATTTTTCCATTTTCCATTCTTGAACTCAGAACAAAACATATGATCCGAATACTGATTTCCAAAATCAATATTGTTGAAATCCATTTTTACAATTCTAGAATGTAAGGTTTTTTCTATTTTCATAAACAAAAAACATTAGTACAACAAATATAATAATAAACAATTATTGTATTTTACAAAAATTTTTAATAAAATACTTAATTTTCTAATTATCATGCATTATTTTTAATACTTTTTCTATAATATTTTCAACAGAAGGTTTTGAAAAATAATCCCCATCGGATCCATAGGGGGGGCGATGTTCTTGAGCTGTAATCGTCATAGGCGGACTATCTAAATAATAATATCCATTTTGTTCTTCTAATATTTTCTGTAATATATAAGCAGAAGCACCTCCTGGTACATCTTCATCTATAATCAACAATCTATTGGTTTTTTGCAAACTTTTCACAATATCTTTTTGTAAATCAAAGGGTAATAAAGATTGAATATCGATTATTTCAGGATCTATATTAATTTTAGATAATTCTTCAGCTGCTTCACTAACCACTCTCCATGTAGATCCATAAGTGACTATAGTAATATCTTTTCCTTTCCTAGTTATTTCTACTATTCCAATAGGCGTTCTAAATAAACCTAAATTTTTAGGCAATTTTTCTTTAATTCTGTATCCATTTAGGCATTCAACAACTAAAGCGGGATCATCTCCAGATAATAAGGTATTATAAAATCCTGCCGCTTTTACCATATTTCTAGGGACTAGCACTAAAATTCCTCTCAAATAATTGATAATTCCACCCATTGGAGAACCAGAATGCCATATTCCCTCCAAACGATGTCCTCTCGTCCTAATAATAACAGGAGCTTTTTGTCCTCCTCTTGTTCTGTATTGTAAACATGCTAAATCGTCACTCATAATTTGCAGAGCATATAAGATATAATCTATATATTGAATTTCAACTATAGGACGAAGACCTCGCATCGCCAATCCTATTCCTTGGCCCATAATAGTTGATTCACGTATTCCTGTATCAAAAACACGAATTTTACCATATTTTTTTTGTAGACCTTCTAATCCTTGATTGACATCTCCTATCTTTCCTACATCTTCTCCAAAAATTAAAAGATCAGGATGGAATTCCAACAACTTATCAAAATTTTCTCTTAGTACAATTCTCCCATCTACCTCTTCAGAATTATCATGATTATATATAGGAAAAACTTCTGTTATTCTTACAGAAGATTTTTCAGAAACACTATATAAATGTGAAGAATAATTTTTTTGTTCTTCATAATATTTTTTATTTATCCATTTTATCAAAAAATTTCTTGAATGAAATTGGGATTCTGATAAAAGATATGCTGCTTTTCTAGCAATACGAAATATTGATTTTTTTGTAGGATAATTTTTAGTTGTATCATGTAATTCTCTAATATATTTTTTTATCCATTTTTTTTCCGTATAGTTATCTTGCATTTTGTATAAAATGCTCATTACTTCATTTTTAATTTTTATAATAGGTTCTATAAATCCTTTCCAAGCTTTTTCTTTTTCATTTTTAACATATTCTTTAGCTTCTACATCTATTTTATCTAAAGAATGAACATTAGCTATTTTATAACAATTTTTTGGATCGATTTTAAATCTAAAACTTAAAATCCAGTCTCTAAATTTTTTGATTCCATCATGATTCATTTCCCATTCTATACGTTCTTTTGATTTATATCTTTCATGTGAAGAAGAGGTAGAATGTCCTTGAGGTTGTGTTAAATGGGTTACATGTATAACTACAGGAACATGTTCATCACGAGCTATTTTGTCTGCTTTAATATATGTTTTTGTAAGATCTATGTAATTAGATCCATTAACACGAATAATTTCTATTCCTTTTTCTTTTTGATTTCTATGAAAACCCGACAAAATATCGCTAATATTTCGTTTTGAAAATTGATACTTATTTGGAACAGATATTCCATACTCGTCATCCCAAATAGAAATGATAATTGGTATTTGTAATACTGAAGCCGCATTCAATGTTTCCCAAAATAATCCTTCAGAAATACTAGCATTCCCAATAGTTCCAAATGCCACCTCATTTCCGTTATGAGAAAATATTTTATGTGTTTCTTTTAAATTTTTTAATTTTTTATAAATCTTAGAAGCTTGAGCCAATCCTAATAATCTAGGCATTTGAGCAGCAGTAGAAGAGATATCCGCACTAGAATTTTTTTGTTTAATAAGATTTTTCCAATTTCCATCTTCATTTAAAAAACGTGTCCCAAAATGAGACGTCATCATTCTACCAGACGAAACAGGCTCTGCTTCTAAGTCTGAATGTGCGTATAATTGCGAAAAAAAACTTTTTACAGTTAAAACTCCAATAGCCATCATAAACGTTTGATCTCGATAATATCCAGATCGATAATCTCCGTTTTTAAAAATTTTTGCCATAGCTAATTGAGGAATTTCTTTTCCATCTCCAAATATTCCAAATTTCGCTCTTCCATTCAAAACTTCTTTACGACCTAAAATACTAGTTTCACGACTAATTCGTGCTAATTTGTAATCACTTAAAACCATTCTTTGAAATGAATCAAAATCAATTTCCTCATCATCACAATGTTTTTTATTGTTGTAATTCATAATTTTTTTTTGATATGAAAATACAGGAATTTTTATTATATGAATTTCTTTATTTAATTTTAAAATGTTTTTCAATTGATATAGAAATTATGATTGATCATATGTTTGGAAAAATCACTCTTTCTATTATAAAGCCCGATGCGGTACAAAAAGGATATATTATACCTATATTATCTAAAATAGTAAATGAAGGATTTCATATTATAGCGATAAAAATGACAAAACTTTCTAAAAAATCAGCTAAAAAATTTTATGCAGAACATAAAAAAAAGTTATTTTTCGAATCTTTAGTAAAATTTATGTCTTCTGGACCAATTGTATCTGTCATGCTAGAAAAAAAAAATGCGGTAAGAGATTTTAGAATTTTAATAGGAGATACAAATCCAGAATATGCAAAAAAAGGAACTATACGAAATTTATATGCTACCTCTTTAGAAAAAAATGCTATACATGGATCTGATAGCAATCAAAATGCTTTTCAAGAATGTTTATTTTATTTTTCTAATAGAGAAATTTTTTTTAAAAAGATTTGTAAATAAGAATTTTTATCAGTATGAAAAAAAGTTTTATAATATCTATTTCTTTTGTTTTGATTTTTATATTCATAACTATATTATGGATAGCTAATACATACAATCATTTAGTCAAACTTAACGAAAATATTAAAACACAATGGGGGCAATTAGAAAATGTTTATCAACGTAGAACTGATTTAATTCCAAATTTAGTAAATACAGTCAAAGGGTCTGCAAATTTTGAAAAAAATACATTAAATCAGATTATAGATGCCAGAGCAAAAGCTACTTCTATTTCCATAAATAGAAATGATTTAAATCAAAATCAAATAAATAAATTTCAACAAGCCCAAAATCATTTAAATGATTCTGTTAGTAGATTACTCTTAATTGTAGAAAATTACCCTAATCTTAAATCAACACAAAATTTTTATGAATTACAAAATCAATTAGAAGGAACAGAAAACCGTATCAATGTAGAAAGAAATCGTTTTAATGAAGAAGTGAATAATTTCAATACTTATAGAAATCAGTTTCCCAAAATTATAATTGCAAACTTTTTTTCTCAATTTCAAGAAAAAGGATATTTCCAATCTAAAATAGGATCAAAAAAGTCTCCAATTATAGATTTTTCTAGCTGATATTTCATGTTTTTTTTAAACAAAACATGGAATAATCAAACAAATTGATTTGAAATAAAAATAATTCAAAAATATCATGAAAAAAATAATACAGTCTATTTCTATTATTTTGATTTATTTTTGTTCAAATTTTATGCAGGGACAATTTTATATCCCTGAAGTACCAAAAAAAATATATCCTGTACAGGATTATGCAGGGGTTTTGTCTAAAAAACAAGTGGAAAAATTAAATCAAAAACTTATTTCATATTCTAAAATTACATCAACAGAAATTTTAGTTTCCATTATTCAGGATCTTCATGGCGAAGATCCAAATCTATTGGCTTCACGATGGGGGGAAAAATGGAAAATTGGGCAATATCATGAAAATAATGGAATAATTATATTATTATCCATTTATGATAGAAAAATATCTATACAAAACGGATATGGAATAGAACCTTATATGACCGATTTTTTAACTATGGAGATTATTGAAAAAATAAAACCTTTTCTAAAAAATAATTTTTATTATAAAGCTATAGATTATGGAACTCAAGAAATATTCAAAATATTAAAGGATAAAGATAAATATAAAAAAAACAAAAATAAAAAAAATTTTTCCATATGGAATTTATTAACCAACATTAGTGTTTTTTTAATTATGTTTTTTTTATTTTATTTTTTTTTGATAAAAAAAACAACAAATTCTTCATTTTCTTCATTATTAAGTGCTTTGTTTTTAACAAATTTTTTATTTAGAAATCAAAATTCTGATCATAATGATGACAATTTTGATGGATTTGGCGGGGGGGGGAATTTTGGAGGAGGAGGGAGTAGTAGTAGTTGGTAATTTTATCTTACTTTTTTTAAGTATTTTAAATATTCTTTGAGTCTAGCAATTTTATTTAATGTATCATTTTCTTTTTTTCTTTCCTTTAAAAGTAAATCCTTAGGAACAGAAGTCACATATCTATTATTAGATAAATTTTTTCTAATAATGGACAATAAATTATAAAAATATTGAATTTTATTTTCAATTTTAACCATATCCTTGTTATAACATTTTTTTTGATCTAAGGATAAAAAAAATTGATCTTTATCTAAGAAAAAAGGAAAAAATGGAACATTTTTAGGTTCTTTTGAAACAGGAATTATTTTATATAAATTAGCCAACTTTAATATAATAGAATCATATTCTTTTGCTTCTTTTTTTCTTATAGAAAATAAGACAAGACTTTTTTGACAAGATATACGATTTTGATTTCTAATATTGCGTATTTCAGATATGATTTCAATAGCTTTTCCGAAAGAGACTAAAATATCATAATCATAAGATCTCATTTCAGGCCAAGTAGAAATAATGAGAGCTTCTTTCGGTTTTCTGTTTTTAATAATATTCCAAATTTCTTCCGAAATAAAGGGCATATATGGATGTAATAATTTCAATATATTTTCAAAAAATTGAATAACATTTAAATATACCATTTCTGGTATATATTTATTTCCATAAATGGGTTTAATAATTTCAAGAAAATAAGAACAAAAATCATACCAAATAAACTTATACAAAACCATTAATGATTCATTCAATTTATATTCTCTAAAATATTTTTCAAAAACATTCAAAATATAATAAAAACGATTTTTGAACCACTTAATAGCCAGCAAAGAATAATCAGGAATGTTCTGATTCTTTGCTACTTTCCAACCTTGAATTAAACGAAAAGCATTCCATATTTTATTGGAAAAATTTCTTCCTTGTAAACATATCTTCTCATCAAAATGAAAATCTTTTCCAGCGTTATTTTTAATCATAAGACCTATACGAACAGCATCTGCACCATATTTATTAATTAAATCTATAGGATTTGGAGAGTTGTTTAATGATTTTGATATTTTATTATTCTTATAATCTCTTACAATTCCAGTAAAATAAACCCTTTTAAAGGGTTTATAATTCTTTAATAAAAAACCAGACATAATCATACGTGCAATCCAAAAAAATAATATATCTGAACCTGTTACTATTTCTTCAGTAGGATAATAATAACAAATTTCATGATTATAAGGATGATGAATTCCATCAAATACAGATAAAGGCAATAACCAAGAAGAAAACCAAGTATCTAAAACATCCGGATCTTGCCATATTTCATTATAATTTAAATGTATATTTTGACTTTTACATCTTGCTTTTTCTAATGCTTTATCTAAATTTTCCGCTACTACAAAATCATTAAGTTTAGTCCCATAATAATAAACAGGAATACGATGTCCCCACCACAATTGTCTAGATATGTTCCAATCACGAATTTCACTCATCCATTTTAAATAAGTTTTACGAAATTTATTGGGATAAAACTTAATATCTCCATTTTTTACAGCTTCTATAGCAGGAAGAGATATTTTTTTCATTTTTAAAAACCATTGAAGTGATAGTCTTTGTTCAACTACTGATGAAGTCCGTTCAGAAAAACCTATTTTATGATTATATTTTTCTATATTTTTTAAAACTTCTAATTTATTAAGTTCTTCCAGAATTTTTTTTCTTGCTTTAAAACGATCCATCCCTTGATAATGAAGCCCTTTTTCATTTAAAGTCGCATTTTGATTGAAAACGTTAATTATTTCTAATTTATGTTTGTCTGCTATATTTTTATCATGTATGTCATGAGCTGGAGTGATTTTTAAACATCCAGTTCCAAAATTTGGATCTACATATGAATCTTGTATAATTGGAATATATCTATTAATTATTGGAATCTTAACATATTTTCCTTTCAGATGATCATAACGTTGATCATTTGGATGAAAACAAATTGCTGTATCACCAAATATAGTTTCTGGACGAGTTGTTGCTACAGTCACATAATTTTCTTCTCCTTTTATTTTATATTTTAAATAATAAAGTTCTCCAACATGTTCTTTATAGGATACTTCTTCATCAGAAAGAGTAGTTTGAGCATCTGGATCCCAATTCACAACATGATACCCCCTATATATATATCCTTCATTATATAAATCGATAAAAACTTTCGTTACAGACTGAGATAATTTTGGACTCATCGTAAATTGAGTACGATTCCAATCACAGGAACATCCCAATTTCTTAAGTTGATCAAAAATAATGTTTTTATGTTTTTTAGTCCATTCCATTACATGACACAAAAACTTCTCTCTTCCTAAAAAAAATTTAGATAATCCTCTTTTTTTTAAATAATGAACAACTTTAGCTTCTGTAGCAATGGATGCATGATCCGTGCCAGGAATCCAACAAGCATTATATCCTTTCATTCTAGCGTATCTAATTAAAACATCTTGTATAGTATTATTAAGCATATGTCCTATATGAAGAGCTCCAGTTACATTTGGAGGAGGCATCACTATAGCATAAGGGACCCTATCATCCGGATAAGACGAAAAATGATTTTTTTTCATCCAATAATGATATATTTTTTTCTCTACAGATTTTGGATCATATTTGATTGAAATATCCATAAATTTAAAAATATAAAAAAAATTGGAATAATCATGAAAATAATTATAATTGCTGCTGTTTCAAAAAATGGATTTATAGGAAAAAATAATCAATTAATGTGGCATTTACCCAATGATTTAAAACGTTTTAAAAATATGACTATAGGGGAAATAGTTATAATGGGGAGAAAAACTTTTGAATCCATTGGAAAAATACTTCCAAAAAGAAAAAATATTATACTAACAAGAAATAAAACAAATTTTTTATACTTAAAAAATAAAAAAAATGTAAATATTATTTCTTCTATAAAAGAAATAGAGAATTTAACGTATAAAAAAATATTTATAATAGGAGGAGAAAAAACATATGCCTATACAATCGAAAAAGCACATTCTATAGAACTAACATTAGTTCATGAAAAATTTTATGGAGATACTAAATTCCCAAAAATTGATCCAAAAAAATGGGAAAAAACATATGAATTTTTTTATAAAAAAGATAAAAATCACTTATTTAATTACAGTTTCATTAAATTTGAAAGAAAAAAATAATTTATTCTCTTCTGTCTAACTCTTTTTTTATTCGTGCTGCAAGTTCATAACACTCATTAACTACCGCATGATTTAATAAAGCATTTAAATCTTTTTCTGTCATATTTTCTAAATCTTGCTGACTCTTTTCCTTAAAAAAAATAAAACCAGTATTTTCTATTCCTGTTTCAGAAGTATCATTTTCTTTATCAATAGGAAATCCATTCTCAAAATAAATCCCAGCTTTATCAAAAATTTCCCTTGTTGTGTAAATAGGAGCTTGAAATCGGACTGCTAAAGCAACGGCGTCTGATGTTTTTGAATCTATTCTATGTTCTTTTTTTTCTATTTGTTTTCCTTCTTCTCTTATGTGATCACCTTCGAACAAGATATAAGAAAAAAATATTCCATTTATCAGTTTATATATAACTACCGCTTTTAATCTGATATGAAATTCTTTTGCAAAAGAAAAAAATAAATCATGTGTAAAAGATCTTGATGGATCTCTTTTACCTAAAGCATAAGCAATAGACTGTGCTTGCAAACTCTCTATAATAATCGGAAGTTTTATTCTTCCAGATTCTTCTTCAAGCAACAAAATATATATACCAGATTGTATTTGACTTAAGGATATTCCCCGTATAGTTAATCTAATAAATTGATCCATAGGAATATATAAATTATAATAAATATAACTGATAATCCAAATATACTAAATTTGGAAGAATGTTTTGTATGTATAATAATATAAGAAAATTCTTAATTCTATGTAATAATTTTTTTTATATATTTAATAATAATATTAAAAATTTTTATTATGAATACTTCTTTCAAATTTTTGATCCCAACAATTTTCATCACGTTAGGATTTATCACTTCTTGCAATGATGATATAGCAGGAGAAGAGGAACCTGACGGAAATAATAATACCCCCCCTGCAACCGTAGCTTCAACCCCTCCTATCTCCAATCCCCCTCCTCCTACTACTACTAACAAAGAAGAAAATTCAGACACTAACAAAGAAGAAAATCCAGATTTTGATATAAATAATATAGATCCAGAAGATTTATCCAGAAAAATACAAAAAATAGAAGAAACAATAAAAAAGTTAGAACAAGAAAACACAAAACATTTTGATGAATACTATAAATTATCGGACATTCAAAAAGAAATTCTGGAAGAAATGAAAAGAAAAAAAATGATCATGAGATCTAAACCTGTAGGTTCAGAAGAGCAAGCAAAAGCTCAAAAAGATTTTGAAGATCAAAAAAAATTGGGGAAAGAAAAATTAGAAGTTATTAAAGAAAAAAACACTATTTTGCATAATCTATCGAAGTCTCTAACAAAAGCAAGAGAAGAAAAATCTGTTTTACAAAAACAACAAAAATATTTTTTAAAAAAACAAAAAGAACAAAAAGAACAAAAAGAACAAAAAAATAATTAATCAAATATTTTTGACTAACGGAAAAGAAAGGAAATCCTTTCTTTTCCGTTGTTTTTTATTTATTTTCTTTACAAAAAAAATTAACATCTATTTTATATGAAAGAGAAGAGTTTTCGTGAAGTTATAGCAGAAGCTATGAGTGAAGAAATGAGAAGAGATAATACTGTTTATCTCATGGGGGAAGAAGTGGCTCAATATGATGGAGCTTACAAAGCTTCTAAAGGAATGTTAAAAGAATTTGGACCAAAAAGAGTTATTGATACACCCATATCAGAATTAGGATTTTCTGGAATAGGCATAGGTTCTGCTATGAATGGATGTAGACCTATTATTGAATTCATGACTTTTAACTTTTCTTTAGTTGCCATGGATCAAATTATTAATAATGCAGCAAAAATACGTTATATGAGTGGAGGTCAATGGAATATTCCCATTGTTTTTAGAGGGCCCACTGGTTCTGCCGGACAATTAGGGGCTACACACTCTCAATCTTTTGAAAGTTGGTATGCAAGTTGTCCTGGATTAAAAGTAGTCATTCCATGTAATCCTTATGATGCGAAAGGTCTTTTGAAATCTTCTATTAGAGATAACAATCCAGTAATTTTTATGGAATCTGAACAAATGTATGGAGATAGAATGATGATTCCTGATGAAGAATATATTATACCCATTGGAAAAGCAGATATTAAAAAAAAAGGAACTGACATCAGTTTAGTATCTTTTGGTAAGGTTATGAAAATAGCTTTAGATGTAGCATATAAACTGGATCAAGAAAATATTAGTGTAGAGGTCATAGATATTCGAACCATTCGTCCGTTGGATTATGAATCTATTCTTATTTCTGTAAAAAAAACTAATCGTTTAGTTATTTTAGAAGAATCATGGCCTTTTTCATCTATTGCTTCTGAAATTTCATATTTTATACAAAAAAAAGCATTTGATTACCTTGATGCTCCTATTAACAGAATCACTTTGTTAGATGCTCCTGCTCCTTATGCTTATAATTTAGTGAACAACTGGTTTCCTGACGAAAAAAAAATAATCAATGTTATAAAAAAAACTCTTTATTTAAATATTTAATATATAATGTATAAAGATAATATCAATAAATAGCTTGAACAATTTTGTAAATATTTTCTGGTTTATCCATGGTATAATAATGAATGACTTCTACCCCAGAATTTTTTAATTCTTGAGATTGATGAATCGCCCATTCAATTCCAATATGAGATATATTTTTTTTATCTTTTTCTTTTTCTATTTCTTTTACTAATTCATTAGGTATATTTAAATAGAAACGAGATGGAAGACCGTTTAATTGTTTTTTAGAAGAAATAGGTTTAATACCAGGAATGATTGGGACAGAAATTCCCTCTAATCTACATCTTTCCACAAAAGAAAAAAATTTTTTATTATCAAAAAACATTTGAGTCACAATATAGTCAGCTCCTGCTTCTACTTTTTTTTTCAGAAAAAATAAATCACTTTCTATATTTGGAGCTTCTAAATGTTTTTCTGGGTATCCTGCGATTCCAATACAGAAATCAAATGATGTAGATTTTTTTTCTTCTACAAAAGTTTTATCAATATATTTTCCTATATTCAAATTTTGAACTTGTTTCACTAATTCTATTGCATGTTTGTGTCCATCTTTTTGTGCAATAAAATTTTTTTCTGATTTTAATGGATCCCCTCTTAGAACTAAAACATTATCGATTCCTAAAAAATTTAGATCTATTAAAGCATTTTCAGTCATTTGTTTGCTAAACCCTCCACAAATTAGATGAGGAACTGCATCAATTCCATATTTATTCATAATAGCAGCACAGATCCCTACTGTTCCTGGCCGTCTTGAAATTTTTCTTCTTTGTAAAAGTCCATTATCTTTTTCTACATAGATAAATTCTTCACGATGATAAGTCACATCAATAAAGGGAGGACAAAATTCCATTAATGGATCTAAGGTAGAAAAAATATCTTTTATATCACGTCCTCTTAAAGGGGGTAAGATTTCAAAAGAAAATAAACTTTTTTTTGCTCTAGCTATGTGCTCCGTCACTTTCATAACATAAAATTTTTACTTAAATATGATCAAATTCTGTATAAGGAATCAAAACCTTAGGGATATTAATTTTATTTTTAGTTTGATTATTTTCTAGTAAAGCAGCCATAATTCTGGGCAAAGCTAAGGCACTCCCATTAAGAGTATGACAGAATTTTATATTCCCTGTAATAGTCTTATATTTGAGATGTAATCTATTAGATTGAAAATCAGTACAATTAGATATTGAACTTACTTCTAGCCATTTTTTTTGTGCCATAGAATAAACTTCAAAATCATAAGTTATAGCAGAAGAAAATCCAAGATCTGTAGCACTTAAACGAATCAAACGAAAAGGTAAGTTTAAAGATCTTAAAATATTTTTTACGTGTGAAATCATTTCTTCTAAAAAATAAGATGAAGAATCTGGGGTAGTTATTTGAATAATTTCCACTTTTTCAAATTGATGTAACCTATTTAAACCTCTAACTTTTGAACCATATGAACCAGCTTCTCTTCTAAAACAAGAAGTGTAAGTAGTGGCTTTAATAGGAAGATCTGAGTCTGTAAGTATTGTATCTCTATAACAATTCATAATAGGAATTTCTCCAGTGGGAATTAAATAAAAATTATCTTTTTCTATAAAGTACATTTGATTCTCTTTATCCGGAATTTGGCCAGTAGAAAATCCAGATTTTTCATTAATAAGATAAGGTAAACTATATTCTTTATACGAAGCTTGTATATTTTTATCTAAAAAATATTGAATTAAACTCCTTTGCAATTTAGCTCCTTTCCCCATATAAACTGTAAAACCAGAACCACATATTTTTGTTCCTAAATTAGGATCAATCAAACTAAATTTTTTGGATAATTCCCAATGAGGGACGGGGTTCATAATAGAAGAACAAGTTTCTCCTTCCTGAAAAAGGATATCATTTTTTTTGAAATCTTTTTTTACTTTTTCATCAGGGATGTTAGGAATTTGATTCAATTTGTTTTCTAAAATTTTGCAAATTTTTTTTAGTTTAATATCAATATTTTTTCTTTCTTTTTTCAGAAAAGAAGATTTCTCTTTTAAAGACTTTATTTGATAATCGTTATTGTTATTGAAACTTAAAATTTTACCTATTTTTCTTGAAATGAAATTTTCTTTTTCTAATATTTTATTTATAACATTTTGAGTGATTTTTTTTTTTTCATCCAAAATTAATATTTCATTTATTAAATGTAATTTTTTAAAATTACGTTTTTCTAATCCCAATAAAACTTTTTCTTTGTTTTTTCGTATAAAAGAGGTTTTCAGCATATTACATATTATATAAATAATATAATGTTTATATATTTGCACAATGCAAATGCATAAACTTTTTTTTAAAAAAAAATTCGATCAATATTTTTTAAAAGATCAAAATATAGCAAAAAAAATTGTAAATCATCTTTCTTTTAAAAATTACAATACAGTAGTAGAGGTAGGCCCTGGATTAGGGATTTTAACTCAATATCTATTGATTAATCCATATCGACATCTTTTTTTTATAGAAATTGATAAACAATTAATTTCTTTTTTAAAAAAAAATTTTTCGATTTCTAATAACCAAATCATTCATAATGATTTTTTGAAATGGAATCCAGAAGAAATAAAATTACATAATTTCGCAATTATTGGAAATTTCCCTTATAAAATTTCTTCTAAAATATTATTTCATATATTAAAATATAATCAATATATTCCAGAATGTATTGGAATGTTTCAAAAAGAAGTGGCAAAACGAATAACATCTCACAAAGGAAAAAAAACTTATGGAATTTTATCAGTATTAATTCAAACGTTTTATGATGCAAAATACCTTTTTACTGTAAAAAAAAAGGTATTTTTTCCTGTTCCTAATGTGGAATCTGCAGTAATATCTTTAAAAAGAAAAAATGAAACTATTTATTGCAATCAAAATATGTTATTTAAATGTGTTAAAACAGCTTTTAATCAAAGAAGAAAGAAATTAAAAAATTCTTTACAATTATTCAAATATGTTCCAAATTTTCATAAAATACCATTTTTAAATAAAAGAGCAGAAGAATTATCTGTGAAAGAGTTTATTCAATTAACAAAAGAAATAGAAATTAGGAAATGACGACTCAATTATTGAATGGAAATTTGTTAGCCAAAGAAATAAAAAATGAAATTTCCAAGATTATAAAAGAAAAAATATCAAATGAAAACAAGCGAATGCCTCATCTTGGTATTATTTTAACAGGAAATAACAGTTCTAGTATAACATATGTTAACAACAAAATTAAAGAATGTAAAAACATTGGAATTCAGTATTCTTTAAGACATTTACCTATAAATACTTTAGAAGATAAATTGTTAGAAGAAATAAAAAAAATGAACCAAAATCCATATATAGATGGTTTTATTGTACAATTACCTCTAGAAAAACACATAAATCAAGATAAAATCATTTTATCTATTGATCCAAAAAAAGATGTAGATGGATTTCATCCTGAAAATTTTGGAAAAATGGCTTTAGATATGAAAGCTTTTTTTCCTGCTACTGCGTTAGGAATTTTAACTATTTTAGAAAGATATAAAATTAAAATATATGGAAAACATACTGTAATAATAGGGAGAAGCAGGATAGTGGGTAGACCAATTAGCATATTGATGAGCAGAAAAAATTATTTTGGAAATAGTACGGTTACAATTACTCATAGTAAAACTAAAAATATAGAATATTACACTAAACAAGCCGACATTATCATAGTAGCTGTAGGGATACCAAAATTTCTTAAAGGAGAAATGATTAAAAAAGGAGCTGTTGTTATAGATGTAGGAATACATAATCATGAAAAAAAAATATTAGGAGATGTTGATTTCTATAGTGTTTATGGAAGAGCATCTTATTTGACTCCTGTTCCAGGAGGGATAGGTCCTATGACTCGTGTTATGTTGCTCAAAAATACTTTGATGGCAGCATTAAACAATAGAAATGAGAGAAATTAGTTATCCGATAAAAGAATTTTTTTATTCTATTCAAGGAGAAGGATATCATTATGGAACAGCTGCATATTTTATTCGTTTCGAAGGATGTAATATAAGATGTAGTTGGTGCGATACTAAAGAAAGTTGGAATATAAAAAAAGAAGACTTTGTTACAATTGATCAAATTATAAACAATATTAATCATCATCATATAAAAACTATTGTAATTACTGGAGGAGAACCTACTATGTGGAATTTACATCCTTTAATTAAAAAACTTAAAAAAAAAGGACATCGTATTCATATTGAAACTTCAGGTTCTTATCCTATTAAAGAAAAATATGTAGATTGGGTTACAATTTCTCCAAAAAAAATAAAACTCCCTCTACAAGAAAATTACAAAAAAATCAACGAATTAAAAATTATTATTTCAGATGAAGATGACTTTCTCTTTGCAGAAGAACAAGCCTATTATGTTCAGACTGTCACAAATTGTTTCTTGTTTTTACAGCCAGAGTGGAATAATATTTTTAACGTTCTTCCAAAAATAATTTCTTATGTTAAAGAAAATCCTAAATGGAGGATATCCTTTCAAATGCATAAAATATTAAATGTTCCTTAGATAATTAGGATTTTGAATGCCTATTTTTCAAAATATTAATAACATCTTGTATTTTCAATCCTTTTTTATTTAAAAGAATAAGATAATGAAAAAGTAAATCAGCAGATTCATTTAAAAATAAATTTGTATTATTGTCTTTAGATTCTATAATAAGTTCCACTGTTTCTTCTCCTAATTTTTGAGATATTCTATTGATTCCTTTTTTTGATAATTGATATATATAAGAATTTTCTTGTTTTTTTTTAATTCTATCCGATATTATATTTTCTAAATAAAATAAAAAATTACTATTTTTATTTATTTCTTTCCAACATGTATCTGTTCCTTTATGACAAATAGGGCCTGTTGGGGTTGCTTTGATTAATAATGTATCTTGGTCACAATCTATTAATATCTCTTTAATAAGAAGATAATTTTTACTGATTTCTCCTTTTGTCCATAATCTTTTTTTTGATCTGCTGTAAAAAGTCACTTTTTTTTCATCAATACTTTTTTGATAGGCTTCTTGATTCATATAACCTAACATTAACACCTTATCTGTTTTCGAATCTTGAATAATTGCAGGAATCAATTCTTTTTTAAAATTTATCATATGCATATGTATGTTTGTTTATATTTTAGTTCTTACAGGTATATGAAGTTGATTTAAATAACATTTTAAATTAGGGATTTCTATTTCTTGATAATGGAATATACTGGCGGCTAAAGCTGCATCAGCTTTTCCTTCTTCAAAGATTTTATAAAAATCATCTAATTTTCCAGCGCCACCTGAAGCAATTATAGGCGTAGAAATATTTTCGGATATTTTTCTAGTAATATCTACTGCGAATCCATTTTTTGTTCCATCATGATTCATTGAAGTCAGTAATATCTCTCCTGCTCCTCTACTAGTTCCTTCCTTAACCCAATCTAAAGTTTTAGTCTGAGTAGAAATTCTTCCTCCATTTAAATACACCCACCATTTATTTTCTTCATATTTAGTGTCAATAGCTAAAACAATGCATTGACTTCCGAATCTTTTAGAAAAACTTTCTAAAAGATTCGGATTTTTAAAAGCAGCAGTGTTGATAGATATCTTATCTGCCCCTGCATTTAACAAAAGTTCAACATCTTTTTCTTCTTTAATTCCTCCACCAACCGTAAAAGGAATATTAATATGACGAGAAATATCTTTTACTAAACTGATTAGTGTCTTACGTTTTTCATTTGTCGCAGTGATGTCCAAAAATATTAATTCATCTGCTCCTTGTTTTGTATACCAACAAGCCAGTTTTATTGGATCTCCAGCATCTTTTAAATATCTAAAATTTACTCCTTTTACTGTTCTTCCATTTTTTATATCCAAACAAGGGATAATACGTTTAGCCAACATATTTAATTAATTGTTATGATTCATTTTTTTTCCAATTTTTAAGATCATATAATGATATTTTTTTTTCATATATAGCTTTTCCAACAATAACTCCACTACAACCCAAATCAAATAATTGATATACATCACTTATATTACTGATTCCTCCACTTGCTATGAATTCAATATTTGGAAATTTTTCAATAATTTTTTTATATAAAAGAAAAGAAGGACCTGATAAGATTCCATCTTTAGAAATATCTGTACAAAAAATTTTCTTCACTCCATGATTACTTTTTTCTTGTAAAAAATCTAAAAATGGTAAATCACTAAATTTAGTCCATCCATTGGTTGCTATTTTATTATTTTTGACGTCTACTCCTAACAATATTTTATCTCCTCCATAAGTATCAATCCATTTTTTTAAAATAAAAGGTTTTTGAACAGCAACACTTCCAACAGTAGCTATATGTCCTCCGCATTCAAACACTGTACGTATATCTTCATCAGAATGAATCCCCCCTCCAAAATCTATAGTTAGATGTGTATATTTTGCTATTTTTTCTAATATTTTCCAATGAACTACTTTTCCTTTTTTTGCTCCATCTAAATCTACTAGATGCAACCTAGATATTCCATGATTTTCTAGTAATAAAGCGACAGATAATGGATCTTTATTGTAAATTTTTTTCTTTTAAAATCCCCTTGTATTAATCGAACACATTTCCCATCAATTAAATCTATAGCTACTATAATATCCATTGTAATAAATTTATAATCGAATAAAATTTTCTAATATTTTATGTCCTACATAAGAAGATTTTTCTGGATGGAACTGTACAGCATAAAAATTATTTTTTTGTAATGCAGCACTGTAAGTGATTATATACTCTGTTTTTGCTGTTGTATCCTTTCCTAAAGGAACATAATAACTGTGAACAAAATATTGATAACTTCCATCTGGAATATTTTCAAATAGAGATCCTTTTAATTTATGAATTGTATTCCAACCTACTTGAGGGACTTTATCATTTTTATTATTAGGTTGAAATTTTTTTACCAATAAATCAAAAATTCCTATACATGTAGTATTACTTTCTTCTGAGGACTTACAAAGTAATTGCATCCCCAAACATATTCCTAATATAGGTTGTTTTAATTTTGATAAAAGTAAATCCAGTTTTTTTTCTTTTAAATATTGCATGGCACAGTTAGCTTCCCCAACACCAGGCAAAATAATTTTTTTTGCATTTTGAATCAACTCTTTGGAATCTGTAACCGTAGCTTGTACTCCTATTCTTTCTAAAGAAAAAAGAATTGATTGTACATTTCCGGCAGGATATTTTATAATAATCGTTTTCATAATATATTAAAATTTTTACAAAATACCTTTCGTACTAGGTATTTGAGTAGAAGAATTTTTTTGGATTGCCATTTTAATAGCTCTTCCAAAACATTTAAAAATAGATTCTATTTTATGATGATCATTTTTTCCTATAGTATGAATATGCAAATTACATTTGGCAGATAAAGAAAAAGATTTGAAAAAGTGAAAAAACATTTCAGTAGAAATTTTACCTATTTTTTCTCTAGAAAATTTGACTTTCCAAAACAATTGGCTTCTGCCTCCAATATCTAATGCAATTGTAGATAAACTTTCATCCATAGGAAGAGTGTAGAATCCATAACGTTCTATTCCTCTTTTATCTTCCAAAGATTGATAAAAACTTTCTCCTAAAGTAATTCCAATATCCTCTATAGTATGATGATCGTCTACATAAAGATCTCCTTTCGCTTGAATATTTAAATCTATAGAGCTATGAAATGCTATTTGTTGTAGAAGATGATCAAAAAAACCCAATCCTGTTTGAATATGATTTCTTCCTTTTCCATAAAGGAAAATAGAAATTTTTATATTGGTTTCTAATGTCGTTCGTTGATGAACGAGTTTTTTTGTTGTAATTGATGATAAATATTCATAAATCTTTTCCCAACTATCAGTTTTTAAAGATATTATTCTTTTTAAATCTTTTTCATCTATACTAGAAGTATAATCTTTTTCTTCTTTTGTCAAATTTTTATGGGAATGATCCTCTTTAATCCATATAGATTTACATCCTAGATTTTTAGCTAATAAAACGTCTGTCAATCGATCTCCAATTACAAAAGATTTGGAAATATTGTAATAATTTGATTTTAAATAATTTGTCAACATTCCTATTCCAGGTTTTCTATTTTTTGATTTTTCCTCTGGAAAAGTTTTGTCTATATGAACAGAAATAAAATGAATTCCTTCAGTTTTTAAAATGTTTAATATATGATTATGAATAGGCCAAAAAATATTATCAGGAAATTGATCAGTCCCCAAACCATCTTGATTAGATACCATAACTAAATCATAGTTTAATTCTTGTACAATTTTTGATAAGAAATATATAACTTTAGGATAAAAATTGATTTTTTCAATAGAATCAATTTGATAAGTGGGAGGAGATTCTTTTATAATTGTTCCATCCCTATCAATGAATAATATTTTTTTTTTCATCACATTTTTATTTTTTTGAATTTTCGAATCTGATCTATTAGATACTCATTCTCTTCATGAGTCCCTATTGTGATCCTTAAACAATTATTACATAAAATGATTTTTGAACGATCTCTAACAATAATTTTTTTTTTCATTAAATATTGATAAAGATTTTTTGAAGAAAAATTTATTTTTACTAATAAAAAATTAGCAGAACTAGGATATACATTTTGTATGATAGGAATTTTTTTCAAAGATTCTAACATATATTTTCTTTCTGATAGAATGTTTTTCAAATGAAAAAAAAATAAATCTTTATTTTCTAAAGCTTTAATTGCTATTTCTTGAGAAAGAAGATTAATATTATATGGATATTTTACTTTGTTCATCCATCCAATAATTGCTTCAGATGCAATAGCTATTCCTATTCTTAATCCTGCTAAACCCCAAGATTTAGAAAGTGTTTGTAAAATAATTAAATTTGGATATTTATCAATTTCTGTTGATAAAGATTTTTGATTAGAAAAATCTATATACGCTTCATCTAAAACAACAATTCCTGCAAATTTTTTTGTTATATTTTCAATATCTTCTCTATTGAGATCATTTCCAGTAGGATTATTTGGAGAACAAATAAAAATGATTTTACTATACGGATTTACAACTTTTTCTAATTGATTCAAATTTAATTGATACTTTTCTTCTGTAAGAAATATTTTGACAACATCTACTCCATGAATTTTTCCACTTACTTCATACATTCCATAAGTAGGAGGAAAAATAATAGCATGATCTATTTCAGGACGAGAAAAAATACGATAAACCAAATCAATAATTTCGTCACTTCCATTCCCTAAAAATATATGAGATGGAGAAATATTTTTAAAATCTGATATTTTTTCTTTCAATTCTTTTTGCATAGGATCTGGATATCTATTATAAGAATTTAAAAAAGATAAAGGAGAACCGAAAGAATTTTCATTAGCATCTAAAAAAATAGAATTTTTTTCTTTGTGATGTTCTATCCTAGCAGATATGTAAGGATCCAGATTTAAAATATTTTTTCTAATTAAAGAATTCAAATTAAATTTATTCATGCATTGACATTTAAAATTTATTTTTTATTTTATCCGAATATTAATGGATTTTTTATGAGCAAATAATCCTTCTTCAGAAGATAAAACATTAACACATTCTGATAAATGTTTTAATCCTTTTTTAGATATTTTTTGAAAAGTAATTTTTTTTACAAAACTCTCTATAGAGATTCCACTATAAGATTTAGCATAACCATAAGTAGGAAGTACATGATTTGTTCCAGAAGCATAATCTCCTGCACTAACTGGAGAGTAATTTCCTAAAAAAACAGATCCAGCATTAATCACTTTTTCTCCCCAAAAAGAAGCATTTTTACAATTTATAATTAAATGTTCTGGAGCAATTTGATTAATTAGAGTTAAACATTCATCCAATGAATGAAGAATGATTAATTTACTTTTTTTCAAAGATTTTTCAACAATATTTTGTTTATTAGAAATATTTGAAAATTGTTTTTTTAATTCTTCTTTAACTTTCTCTGTCCAAGATTGATTATTTGGAGTAACTAAAATAATATAACTTTCTGGATCATGTTCTGATTGAGACAATAAATCAGCAGCAACATATTCTGGATTGGCTGTATCATCCGCTATAATTGCTACTTCTGAAGGACCGGCAGGCATATCTATAGATACTATTCCTTTTTGAGATACAATTTGTTTAGCTATTGTTACATAAGAATTTCCTGGTCCCAATATTTTATATACAGAAGGAATACTTTCTGTTCCATAAGCCATCGCCGCAATAGCTTGAGCTCCTCCGACTTTATATATATGTGTAATCCCTACATATTTAGCTGTATATAAAATAGATGGATGAACTTCTCCATTTGAATCTGGGGGAGTACATAAAATAATATTTTTACATCCTGATAATTTTCCCGGAACTCCTAACATTAATACAGTAGATAACAAAGGAGCAGATCCCCCTGGGATATAAAAACCAATTTTTTCGATTGGAATAGTTTTTCTCCAACAAAAAATTCCCTTTGATATTTCTATTTGTGGTTCATCATGTACTTGTTTTTCATGAAAACATTTTATATTATGGTATGCAATTTCAATAGATTTTTTTAATTGATTTGAAATTTTCATATAAGCTTTATTCAAATCTTCTTCTGAGACTCGAATAGATTTTATATTTATATGATCATATTTTCTTGTATAAGCTTTTAAAGCTATATCTCCATAAGTTTTTACATTGTCAATAATAGGAACTACTAAGTTTCTTAAGTGAGAAATGTTTTGTAAGTTTCTATTTGAAATAGATTTCCATGTTTTGTGTGTGGGATGAATATATACTTGAATCATATTTATAGTATAATTTTTTCTATGGGAAGTACCAATATATCTTGAGCTCCAAGTGCTTTTAAATTTTCTATGATTCCCCAAAAATCATTTTCATTGACGACAGAATGCACGGAACTACATTCTGAATTTGCTAAAGGCAAAACAACTGGACTTTTAATTCCTGGAAGATAAGATATTATTTTTTCTAATTTTTCATTAGGTACGTTCAACAAAATATATTTATTGTTTTTAGCTTTTCTTACAGCTCTAATTCGGAATAACAATTTTTCCATTATAGTATTTTGTGGGATACCTAAATGCAAATGTGAAGCTAATACAGCTTCAGATTGGAGTACAGTCTCAACTTCTTTTAATCCGTTCATAAAAAGTGTGGATCCGCTACTTACTAAATCACATATACAATCTGCTAAACCTATTCCTGGAGCTATTTCTACTGCTCCAGATATTTCATGAATTTCTGCATTTATATATCTTTTTTTAAAAAATTCTTTAACTAAAAAAGGATAACTTGTCGCAATACGTTTTCCATTCAAGTCATTAATATTATTATAAGCCAGAGATTTAGGTACAGCTATAGAAAGTCTACATTTTCCAAAACCCAAAGGTTCTTTAATTCTTATTCTTTTTCTTTTTTCTAAAAGAACATTTTTTCCCACAATTCCTATATCTGCCACTCCGTCTTCTAAATATTGAGGGATATCATCATCTCTAAGAAAAAGTATTTCTAGGGGGAAATTCATAGCCGTTGTTTTTAACTTATCTATTCCAATGTTAACTTCAATGCTACAATCTTTGAGTAATTTTATAGAATCGTCATAAAGACGACCCGATTTTTGAATTGCTATTTTAAGTTTATCCATAATCCAATTCCAGGAAAAAATAATAAAAGCTTACTCTTGTAAGCTTTTTTATTTTAGTTTTAGTAGATCAAATTAATGTATCACGGCAAATATAAAAACTATTTTGAATATTTTATAATTAACTTTTTAAAAATTTAAAATGATGAAAATTATTAGTTATAATATAAATGGAATTAGGTCTGGAATTAGGAAAGGATTATCTGATTGGATTGAAACCAATCAGCCATATATTTTATGTTTACAAGAAATAAAGGCTTTTCCAGAACAAATAGATACAAATTTATTTGATCATTTAGGTTATAATCACTATTGGTTTCCTTCAAAAAGAAAAGGATATAGTGGTGTAGGTCTTTTGTGCAAAGAAGAACCTATTCATGTAGAATATGGAATCGGATTAGATTCTATAGATGAAGAAGGAAGAGTTTTACGTGTAGATTTCAAAAATTTGTCAGTAATTAGTCTTTATGTTCCTTCTGGAAATGATATGATGAAAAGATTAAACTTTAAATTTTTTTTTATGAAAAATTTTTTATTACACATAAAAAAAATAAAAAATAAATTGAATGATATGATCATTTGTGGCGATTATAATATTTGTCATCATGAAATAGATATTTATGATCCTATTCGGAATCAAAATATTTCAGGTTTTTTGCCAAAAGAAAGAGAATGGATGACTGATTTTATCAATTTAGGATTTACAGATAGTTTTAGAAATTTTGTTCAGGATCCCCATCATTATAGTTGGTGGAGTTATCGTTCTAATGCTAGAAAAAGCAATAAAGGATGGAGAATTGATTATGCTATGGTTAGTAATTCTTTGAAAGAAAAAATGAGAAATGCTTATCTCATGCCAGAGGTTCAATATTCCGATCATTGTCCTGTTGTGTTAGAAATTTTTTAATAAATCAAAAATGACCTGACTGGGATTCGAACCCAGGACCCTTACATTAAAAGTGTAATGCTCTACCAGCTGAGCTATCAGGTCCATTGTATTTATTGTAGATTATCTTAGTTAGAAATAAAATAAAAGGAACAAAAAATCATTGGGTTAAATAACAAATATACTATAATTTTATGTTTTTATGAAAATTTCTTTAATTGGATATATGGGAAGTGGAAAAACTACTGTAGGAAAAATACTAGCGGAAAAGTTAAATTTTAATTTTTACGATTTGGACACTCTTCTTGTTGAAAATGAAAATGATTCTATTCATGATATTTTTAAAAAAAAAGGAGAACTTTCTTTTAGAAAGAAGGAACATTCCATGTTAAATAAAATTTTAAAACAAAAAAAAAATATGTTTTATCAGTTGGAGGAGGGACTCCTTGTTTTTATAATAATATTTATTTGTAATAAATATTCAAATACATTTTATTTAAAAACTGATAGTTATACTTTATTTAAAAGATTATTTTTAGAAAAAACAACAAGACCTCTAATTTCTCATTTATCAAAAAACGAATTGTTCATATTTATTATGAAACATTTGTCGAAAAGGATATATTTTTATGAAAAATCTTTAAAAAAAATAGATATATCCAAAAAAACTCAACATGAGATAGTTCAAGAAATCGTTAAATTTGTTAGTTAAAATAATCATGAATGAAATATCATATAACCTTATTTTTCTAGATAAAATTAAAAAATATTTTTCATTTAATTCAAAAATGGAAATTAGAAAAAAAGTATGTGTAGCTGTGAGTGGTGGATTAGACAGTATGGTATTAATTAATTTATTACTTAAAATTCCTGAAATAGAATCAGAAGTTGCTCATTGTAATTTTTCCTTAAGAGATGAAGAATCTAATCAAGATGAAATTTTTATAAAAAATTTTTGTACAAAACAAAATATAATATGTCATGTAAAGAAATTTGATACTTTAAATTTTTCTAAAAAATGGAAGTTATCTATACAAATGACTGCTAGAAAACTTAGATATGATTGGTTCGAAGAATTGTTAAAAAAAAATTCATATGAATATATGGTTTTAGGGCATCATTTTGATGATTCTATAGAGACTTTTTTTATAAACGTTTTCAGAGGGACTGGAATGAAAGGATTATTGGGGATCCCCAAAAAAAATGGCCGATTTATTCGTCCTTTATCTGATTTTACTAAAAAAGAAATTTTACATTATGCAAAAATAAAAAATATAAAATGGAGATTCGATACTAGTAATCAAGATTTTAAATATTTAAGAAATAAAATTCGTTCAGTTTTATCTATGTTTTATTCGTGTTCATTTCGTAATGGATTAAAAAAAACTATAAATTTTCTTCATGAAGAAAATTTTTTAATAGAACAAAAAATAGAAGAAGTTCGTCAGGAAATTACAATAGAAAAAAAAGATTCTCCATTTTTTTGGAGAATGAACTGTAAAAAAATAAGAGAATTACAACCTTTATCTTTTTATTTGTTTAAATTATTTTCTCCATATGGGTTTAATGATATCAATAGTATGAGACGTCTTATTTATGCACAGTCTGGTAAACAACTTTTATCTAAATTGAAACTATATCGTCTTATTAAAAATAGGACTAATTGGATATTAGTCTCTCATCAATTATTATCAATAAATCAAAATAAGATTTATATGATCTCAAATTTAAAAGTTACTAATAAAATGTTTTTACCTGTTGATATAAAATTTTTTTATAATCCAAAGAAAGAAACCAATAAGAATATGTTGATTATAGATTTTGAAAAAATACAATTTCCATTATTATTAAGAACATGGAGAAAAGGAGATTTTTTTTATCCTTTTAAAATGAAAGGAAAGAAAAAAATAAGTAAATATTATAAAGAAAAAAAATTTTCTCTTTTAGAAAAAGAACATACATGGTTATTAATTAATGGAAATGAACATATTATTTTAGTTATAGGAAATCGTTTAGATGATAGATTCAAAGTAACAAAAAATACAAAAAAATATTAGGGATAAAAGTAAAAATATAATTAGTTGTTCTATTTATGAAAGTACACAATTTCAATGCGGGTCCTTCTATTTTACCAAAAGAAGTTGTTATAAAATCAGCTCAATCTGTAATGGATTTTAATGATACCGGATTATCTTTACTTGAGATTTCTCATAGAAGTGCAGATTTTTTAGAAATAATCGAAAAATCAACTTTTTTAGTAAAACGTATTACGAATTTAAATGATGATTATGCTATTTTATTTATTCAAGGGGGAGCTACATTACAATTTTCAATGGTCCCATACAATTTAATGAATAAAAAAGCGGCTTATTTAGATACAGGATTTTGGGCATACAATGCTATTAAAGAGGCTGAAAAATTTGGAAAAGTAAGAATTTCGTTTTCCGGTAAAAATGAAAACTATACATATATATCAAAAAATTATCGTATCCCATACGATATGGATTATTTTCATTGCACATCTAATAATACAATAGTTGGAACACAGATGAAAATATTTCCTAAAACATCTATCCCAATAGTTTGTGATATGTCTTCTGATATTTTTAGTCGACAATTAGATTTTTGTCAATTTAGTTTGATTTATGCATCTGCACAAAAAAATGTAAGTCCTGCAGGAATGACTATTGTGATTATAAAAAAAGATATTTTAGGAAAATTCAAAAGAAATATTCCTTCTTATATGGATTATAGAATCCATATACAAAATAATAGTATTTTAAATACTCCAAATGTTTTTTCTATTTATACTTCTATGTTGACTTTAGAATGGATAGAAAATCAAGGAGGTCTTTCTATTTTAGAAAAAAAAAATCAACATAAAGCTAAATTATTATATGATGAAATAGATCAAAATAATTTATTTGAAAATAAAATACATAAAGAAAACCGTTCTAATATGAACGTTTCTTTTTTTTTAAAAAATAAAAATTTAGAAAAAGAATTCAATAAAATGTGGAAAAAAGAAAACATTATAGGATTAGATGGTCATAGATATTTAGGAGGCTATCGTGCTAGCATATATAATGCACTTCCATTAGAAAGTGTTTTATTTCTTATTGAAATTATGAAAGAATTCGAAAGAAAATTCTCATAATGAAATTCTATGATATATGATAGAAGATAGATTTTTTAGTATAAAAAAATCGATTCCAAAAAATGTAAAAATTTTAGCAATTTCTAAAAATCAAGATATCTCTTCCATAAAAAAATTATATAAGATAGGACATAGAGATTTTGGTGAAAATTATATTCAAGAAATAGTAAAAAAATATAAAAAATTGCCAAAAGACATTCGATGGCATATGATTGGAAAAATTCAAAGTAATAAATTAAAATATATAATACCTTTTATTCATTTAATTCATAGCGTACAAAATATAAAACAAATTAACATAATAAATCAGATAGCTTTCAAACATAAAAAAATTATAAATTGTCTTTTACAAATAAAAATTTCTAATGAGAAAAATAAATCAGGAATTACTTCTCAAGAAGCTTCCAAAATATTGGAAAATAATACTTTAAAATATATAAAAAATATCAAAATAATAGGAATAATGGGAATGGCTTCTTTTCAAGAATTAACAAAAGTACACAATGAATTTTCATATTTACAAAAATTATATAATAAATATAAAAACAAATATGGTCATTCCATTCTTTCTATGGGAATGAGCAGAGATTATAATATAGCCATTAAATATGGAAGCACAATTGTTCGATTAGGGACTTTAATTTTTGGTGATAGAAAAAAATTATATGATAGATTTTATGAAAGTTTTGATGCTTTCTTCCAATTTATTTTTATTTAATGATTGAATAAAAGAACTTCCTATGATCCCTCCATTAGCATATTTACATGATAAATCAAAAGTTTCTTTGTTGTTTATACCAAAACCAATTAATTTTGGAGTATTTATAGATAATTTTCTAATACGTTCAAAAAAAGATATTTGTTCTTTTCCAAAAGGATGAACATTACCTGTAGTAGAACTAGAAGAAACTATATATAAAAATCCATCACTGATTTTACTTAACATAAAAATCCTGGAATTACTGGTTTTTGGGGTAATTAAAAATATCATAGATAACAAATGTTTTTTAAATATATTTTGATATTTATTTGCATAAATATCAATTGGTAAATCCGGTAAAATTAATCCTGAAACACCTGATTTTTTACATTTTTTTAAAAATTGATCTTCACCAAATTGATAAAATTGATTATAATATCCCATGAGAATAATAGGAACTTTTATTTTTTCTTTCAATTCTTCTATTTGATCAAATAATAAAGAAATATTCATTCCATTATTTAACGAAGTCTTATGACTTTTTTGTATAATTATTCCATCTGCCAAAGGATCAGAATAAGGAATTCCTATTTCAATCAAATCTACAGATGTAGATTGCAAAATTTGGATTATTTTACCTGTACTATTTAAATGAGGAAATCCTGCTGTAAAATAAATGCATAATATATTTTTATTTTTATTTATAAATAAATTATGAATTGGGTTCATTATTTGAGAATTTAACAAAAAATTTATCGTAAACATTAACATCTTTATCTCCCCTTCCTGACAATGTTACAATGACTACATCATTTTGTTGAAAAGGGATTTTTTTTAATGCAGCTAATGCATGAGCACTTTCTAAAGCAGGAATAATTCCTTCTAAACGGGTTAATTCATATCCCGCTTGCAAAGCTTCTTCATCAGTAGAATATAGAAAATTTACACGTTTTTTTACAAAAAGATTAGCGAACATAGGACCAATTCCTGGATAATCTAAACCTGGAGATATGGAATAGGCGGGTTGAACTTGACCATCTTTGTTTTGTAAAACAAATGTCATACTTCCATGTAATATTCCTTTAGATCCACAGTGAATAGAAGAAGCTGTTTTTTTTGTTGTAATACCTAACCCCGCAGCTTCCACCGCTATAAGTTTTACGGAATCATTATCTAAAAAATGATAAAAAGATCCTGCCGCGTTACTTCCTCCTCCTATGCAAGAAATTACATAATTTGGAAAAGAAAACCCTTCTATTTCTTTTAATTGCATTTTAATTTCTTCACTTATAATGGACTGAATATCTGCTACCATTTGAGGATAAGGATGAGGACCAACCGTAGACCCTATTAAATAATAACTTTTTGGATGATTAATCCAATAACGAATGGCTTCATTCACAGCGTCTTTTAACGTTTTATTTCCACTTGAAACCGGGATCACTTCAGCCCCTAGAGATTTCATTCTGATAACATTACTATGCTGACGTAGCATGTCTGTTTCCCCCATAAAAATTATACATTCTAAATGCATTAATGCACAAACAGTAGCCGTTGCGACTCCATGTTGTCCCGCACCTGTTTCTGCCACAATTTTTTTTTTACCAAGTTCTTTTGCTAGTATCATTTGACCTATGGCATTATTGATTTTATGCGATCCAGTATGATTGAGATCTTCTCTTTTAAGATAAATTTTAGTATTATATTGATCAGAGTATGTTTTACAAAAGAATAAGGGGGTAGGTCTTCCTACATAATTTTTTAGTAATTTTTTGTACAATTTTTGATATTCATAACTTGCAATAATTTTTTTGTATTTGCATTGTAGTTCTGTAATATTATAATGTAACATTTCAGGAATAAAAGATCCTCCAAATTCTCCATAATATCCATTTTCATCAACAAAATATTTCATAATTCTCTTATTTTTTTCATAAAAGCATTTAATTTTAAATCATCTTTTCTTCCTGGATTAATTTCAAATTTGCTATTAATATCAATTCCAAACATTTTAGAATGTGAAAAATTTTTAATTTGATTAAAATCTTGTGGACCAATACCTCCACTTAAAAAAAAAGGGACTTTAAAAGTGTATTCATAAAGTTTTTTCCAACAAAATTTTTTACCACTCCCTCCATAATAAATTGTATTGCTATCAAATAAAAAATAATAACAAAAAGGTATATAATCTATAATTTTTTTAAAAGAAAAGAAATTATCTATTCTAAAGCTTTTAATTAATTTTAATCCTTGTTTGAATAACTTTTTACAAAAACAAGGATTTTCTGTCCCATGTAATTGAATAAAATCTAGTTTATTTTTTCTTTTTATTTCCAATATATTTTTTTCTGATTCGTTGACAAAAACACCTACTTTTAATATTTTTTTTTAAGTTTTGGAATTATAAAGTCAAACCCCACAAATCTAGGCGAATTAGGATAAAATATAAAACCTATAAAATCAGGGAATAAATCATAAATTTTATGTATTTCAAATTTCATTCCACATACTTTTATTTTTAATAGTTTATATTTCATAAATGAATTTTATTCAGTTCTCTTTGATAAAGAATCTATAAAGTATTTACAAATTTTTCCAGGATCTTTTTTTTTCATAAAATATTCCCCAATCAAAAATCCTTTAAATCCCTGTTTTCTTAATTTTAAGATAAAATTTATATCAGAAATTCCACTTTCTGCTATTTTTATATAATTATTAGGAATTTTGGAAGATAATTTCAAACAATTGTGATGATTTACAATAAAAGTTTGTAAATTTCGATTGTTGACCCCCACAATATCCAAGTTTTCTGTTATTTTATCTATTTCAAATTCATTATGAATTTCTATGATGACTTCTAAATCAATACTTTTTGCAATTTTAGAAAAATTTTTTATTTGTTTTTTAGAAAGAATCCCGGCAATTAATAAAATCACATCAGCTCCCATAGATTTAGATTCTATGATTTGATACTCATCAATAATAAAATCTTTTCTCAAGATAGGAATTGAAATTATAGACCGTGATTTTTCTAAATTCTCATTTGATCCAGAAAAAAAATGCTGATCTGTCAGAATAGATACTCCACTAACACCTGCTGATTCATAATCTTTTACCACTTTTTCTACTGATACTGTATGATTAATAATCCCTTTAGATGGAGATTTACACTTAAATTCCGCAATAATACCAGTATGACTTTTTTTTATATTTTTTACTAATGATAAAGTTTTTCTTTTAAAAAGTGAACTATTTTCTAATTTTTTTGTAGGATGTACAATTTTATTATTGTATACTTCTTTTTGTTTGATGAATACAATTTTTTCAAGAATATTCATAAACTCAATAATTTTTTAAGAATATTCTTTGCTTGACCACTTTTTAATGAACGTTTTGCTTTATCATAATTATTCTCAAGACTATCTTGATTTAATAAACTCAATGCAAATGTTGCATTTGTTAAAACAACTGCATTCTGAGCTAAAGTCCCTTCTCCAGATAAAACACTAACAAATATACGAATATTTTCTTTTGTATTCTTTCCTCCTTTTAATTCATTAGGACTTACTTTTATCTTTTTTTTTCCTATTTCTAATTCTTTTATCGAATAAAAACGTTCTCCTTTTGGAGTATAGCATTTAATATCACTAGTAAGTGTGATTTCATCATAACCATCTAAACTGTGAATAATAGCATAATTATTTTTCGTATTCTGATACATATAATAATATATTCTTGCTAGTTCCAAATTATTGACTCCTAATAATTGATTTTGGGGTTTTCCTGGATTTAATAATGGGCCAAGTGTATTAAAAATAGTTTTAACTCCTAGTTCTTTTCTTAAGATAGATATGTTTTGTAATATAGGATGGAATATAGGAGCATGTAAATAACAAATTCCTACTTTATCCAATTGATTTTTCAAATTTTCTTCATTATTAGTAAAATGATATCCTAATCCTTTTAATATATTCGAAGATCCAGTAATAGAGGAAGAACTGAAACTTCCATGTTTGATCACTTTTTCTCCTGTCCCTGCTACTATAAAACATGCTAAAGTTGATATATTAAAAGTATTTTTTCCATCTCCACCAGTTCCTACTATATCAATAGCATTAAATTCTTTCAAATTAACTTTTATGGATAGTTCCATCATTGCCTGATGAAACCCTATCATTTCTTCTAAAGTAGGAGATCTCATATTATATATAGTAGCTACAGATATAACTTGTGTATGATTAATCTTTCCTTTTGATAATTCCATAAAAAGATTTTTAGCTTCCTCTTTTGTTAATGTTTTTTCTAAAAAAAGATTTTCTAATATTTTTTTAATATTCATAATTAATTTAAATTCAACCAATTATCTATAATTTTTTCTCCATATGGAGTTAAAATAGATTCTGGATGAAATTGTACTCCACGTACATCATAAAATTTATGACGTAAAGCCATAATTTCTCCTTTCTCTCCAATAGCAGTAATCTGAAGTTCATCAGGAAAGTTATGTGTAGATATAATCCAAGAATGATAACGGCCAACTTGGATTTCTTTAGGCAATTTTTGAAATAAAATCTCTTGTGAATCTACAATTTTGATTAAACTGGATATCCCATGGTAAACCTTTTTCGTATTTAAAAGAGTAGCTCCAAAAACTTCCCCTATTGCTTGTTGACCTAAACAAACTCCAAAAATGCTTTTAGTAGAAGCAAAAGTCTTTATTAAAGGTTTTAAAATATGAGCTTCATCAGGAATTCCAGGTCCTGGAGAAAGAATAATTTTATTATATTTTTCTACATCAGAAAGTTCTATTTCATTATTTCTAAATACTTGTATAGGATTTTTCGTTAATTTTTTCACAGCATGTACAAGATTATATGTAAAAGAATCATAATTATCCAAAATTAGTATTTTATTCATCTTCATATGTTTTTAGCTAATTCTATGGCTTTAAATAAGGCCATTAGCTTATTGTTTACTTCTTCTAATTCTTTTTCCTCTTTAGAATCAGAAACAATACCTGCACCAGCTTGAAAAAACAAAATATTATTCTTACTTACAAAAGAACGAATAATTATGGCTGTATTAATACAAGAATTTTTTAATCCAAAGAAACCAATTGCCCCTCCATAAACACCTCTATGTTGATTTTCAATTTTATCAATCAATTCCATAGCTTTATATTTAGGAGCTCCAGAAAGGGTACCAGCAGGAAAAGTATCGCCAAATACTTTTATAACTGATATATTTTTTTCTAATTTTCCAGATACTTTAGACACCATGTGTAATACATGAGAAAAAATTTGAATTTCTTTGAATCCTTCTACTTTTACATTAGTAGAATTTTTGCTAAGATCATTTCTTGCTAAATCGACTAACATGACATGTTCTGCATTTTCTTTTGGATTCTTTATAAGATTTTCGGATAATTTTTGATCTTTATTTTCATGTCCTGATCTTCGTATTGTTCCTGCTATTGGATTAATATAGGCAGTTTGATCATTGATAATGAGTTGGGTTTCTGGAGAGGAACCAAATAATTTATAACTTCCATAATCAAAATAGAAAAGATATGGAGAAGGATTTATAAATCGTAAAGCACGATATACATTAAATTCGTCTCCTTTAAATTTTTGTTGAAATTGACGAGATAACACTATTTGAAAAACATCTCCACGTAAACAAGCTTTAATTCCTAGAGATACCATTTTTTTATACTCTATATCTGTTACATTTGAACGACGAGTTCCAACAGATTTAAACGGAAAAGATGAAAAATTTTTATTTTTAATTAATTTTCCCAATTGATCTACATAAGTTTTTTTTTCAATATCATAAAATTGATGTTCAATTATATATATTTCATGATGAAAATGATGAAATACAATTAAGTTTTTATAAAAATTAAATCGTATTTCTGGAAGATTATATATTTCTTGAATTGTAGCATGAAATTCAATATTTTCAAAATACTGAATACTATCATAAGATATATATCCGTATAATCCTGAATAAGATATGTTTGTATTTTTATTTTCAAATTTTTGAAAAAAATCTTCAATTAAAATTTTAATATCTAATTTATCGTTTATAAAAATATGTTTATGAACGCAATTAGGATATGATATTCGTAACACATTTTTATCTAAAATAAGTTCAGAAATAGGATTAATACAAAGAATAGAAGAATTATTTCTTGGAATTTGATAATCAGAAGTTTCTAATAATAATGTTTTAGGAAAGATATCTCTTAATCTTAAATATAATTCTATCGGTGTAGTACTATCAGCTAAAATTTTTTTCTGAATAGTTCTAAAATTAAATTTAAACATGGTTTATGGTATTTTGACATGATAAAAAACATGATAAAAAAAAGGCCGTCATAAAGACAAGCCTCAGAAATATTGCTGATACAATATTAATTGAAGAATACCATTTACTTTAGTAATGACATTGACATCATGTCAAATATAAATAAATTTTTTCTATTTATAGATATTTATTACAAATAGCGCAATTTTTAATTTCAATTATATGATAATATTCATTTTGACTTTTCTTTTTTTTGTATCTGATAATATGAATTCTGATAATATGAATTCTGATAATATGAATTCTGATAATATGAATAACATGGAAAAAAAAATAGTGAAAATAAACATTGATAAAAATAGAACAGAAAATATAGAATTTTATCATCCCACTTATCAGGATTATAAATATTGGACGGAAGAAAAAAATATAAAAAAACCTTTTTTGGAAAAATATTTTTCTCACAATTTTTTTAAATATGATAATATTAGATTATTTTTTAATAACGGAAATAAAGAAAAAAATAATTTTAATGAAAGTATGCCTAAAAAAATGCTTTTTTTTAAAGATCCTTTTTTTTATCGTGAAAAAATTAAATATTTTGATGTAAAAACTCCTCTTTCAGAAATATTTTATATAAATAATTTTTTAAAAAAAGAAAAAACATTAGGTGGTTTTTTTTCTCAAAATTTAAACGAAAAAATTAATTATTCTATAGAATATAGAAATTTTCATTCGGAAAACAAACCTTATTTAAAAAATACTAAAAGTTTAGTATTAAATACTTTTAATTATCAAGACCAGAACCATTATAAATTATGGGGGCATTATATTTATCAAAAATTTGATATAGAAGAAAAAGAAAAAATTCCAAAATGGAATATTAGAAATTATAAAAACATTTTATTATCTAATAAAGAATTAATTCACAATAGATATTATATAAGTTTTATTCAAAAAATATATTCTTTTGAAGAAAAAAAAAGATTTCTATTTTTTAGAACTTATATGGAATATGAAAAATATTTTAGATATCATTCATTTCAACCATTTCAACATTGGAATAGAAAAAAAATCAATCATTCTTACTTAAGAAATGGTTTTTTTTTGATTTTTAATCAAAAAAAAATAAACCTAGAAATAGGATCCATTTTTGACAAAATACATTATGAATTATTTCATAATAATATATATAAAAATAAAAATATCAATAATTTATCAATACAATCGAAAATTCATTATCCCATTAATAACGTTTTAGAATTTGATTCAGATGGGAAATGGATTGTAGAAAATAATGATATAAAAAAATCTTATATTAAGGCTAATATTAAGTTAAATACATTTTTATTTTCAAAATTTTGGTTTTTAACTCAATTGAATATTAATGAAAACGATAATAATATTTTTTTTCCGATTTACATTCTAAAAAAAAATCAAGATTATTATAACAATGAACAAAAAAATATATTTTCTTTTTACAAAAAAAAAACAATAAATTTTTCTTTAAATTCTTACAAAGAAAAATATCATGTTTCTTTCTACATATCGAAACTAAATCATTCTTTTCAGGACCAAGATCAAGAAAAAAAAATAAAAAAATTTTTATATTATAAGTATAAATATGCTGATATATATGGATTTAAAATAAAAACTATACATGATATATGGAAATTTAAGTTAGACAATGTTTTTTTATATCAAAAATATAATTTTAATCCATTAATTTTTTCTATTCCAAATTTCTTATCAAGAAGTACAATCTTTTATATGAATAATTACTTTGATAAAGCTCTGTTTATTCAAACAGGTTTTTCTTTTCATTATTCCAGCAAATTTTATCAACATAAAATTTATCATCCTTTTAATTATCAAACTTTTATTTTCGAAGAAAAATGTATTCCCAATAAAATTGGAGGAACCCCTTTTGTAGATTATTTTTTGAACTTAAAAATACATAGAACTATATTCTATTTCAGTATACAAAATATAAAATTTTATAATTTTTATAATGAAAATAAAAATAAGAATAAATCATTGATTCAAGTTGGTTTTTTGTGGAACCTTTTTACTTAATTATGTAAAAAAATGTAATTTTATTCATCATAATATGAAGAACTTTTTTTGTTTTGTATTATTCTTTTTGATGTCATTATTTTCTTTTTCACAAAAAAATAAAAAGGAAATAGAAAATGTAGTAATCGAATATATCAGAAAATATGCTGTTTTTGCAATTGAAGAGATGGAAAAATTTGGAATACCAGCTAGTATTAAATTAGGACAAGGGATTTTAGAATCTTCTAGTGGAAAGAGTTCTCTATCCAAAGCAACAAATAATCATTTCGGAATCAAATGTGGAAAAAATTGGGTAGGAGATGTTTATTATCACGATGATGATATTCCAAAAGAATGTTTTCGAAAATATAATTCTGTAGAAGAATCTTTTCATGATCATTCTAAGTTTTTACAGCAACCACGTTATTCTAAATTATTTCTTCTTAAAAAAGATGATTATCAGGCTTGGGCTACAGAACTAAAAAAGGCAGGTTATGCTACATCTTTAAATTACGCAAATTTATTAATTGATCAAATAGAAAAATACTATTTATGGAAGTTGGATAAAACTACTACTTTTAGTATAGAAAGAAGAATTAATCAATATTTAAATTATGTAAAAAATAAAAGAAAAGATTCTTTTTTCAGAATATTTAGTAGAAAATTCCGTTTTCTTATAAAGAAATTGTTTCAATCAAAATAAATTATTTTTTGAATTAAAATTTATTAAATATGGATTCTAATAACTTAATGTATAGTAAAAATCATGAATGGATAGGTTCTCCAAATGAAAAAAATCAAGCTTATATAGGAATCACTCATTTTGCTCAAAATGAATTAGGAGATATTGTTTATTTAGATGTAGAAAATTCCATAATAGGAACAAAAATAAAAGCAGAAAATTCATTTGGAACAATAGAAGCGGTAAAAACAGTTTCTGATTTGTTTATGCCTATTTCGGGTTGTATTCTTGAAATCAATAAAAAATTATTATCACAGCCAGAATTAATAAACAAAAGCCCTTATCAAGAAGGATGGATTATACGAATAGAAATTTTAGAAATCAAAGAATATCATCAATTAATGTCTTCAGAAGAATATCATAAATACATACAAAAATCAAATTAATCATCATAAAGCATGAAAAAAGAAAAAATTTTTGATTTTCTTGATGATAAAAAAATTGCAAATAAAATAATCGATTTCAATCATAAAAATGTAACTACAGTTCGTTTTATCATTCCTTCTATTCACTGTAGTTCTTGTGTTTTTGTTTTAGAAAAATTACCTAAATTATATCAAAATATTTTTGATTCTACTGTTGATTTCTATAATAAAAAAATTTGGATAACATTCAATAATATTGAATTTAAACTAAGTGATATAGCTAAGATACTTGATAATATAGGGTATAGTCCATCTATGGATTTTGATTCGATAGAAAATATAAAAAAAATAAAAATTTATTTGATAGAAAATTGATAGGAAAATTAGCTGTTTATTTTTTTTGTTTTGGCAATATTATGCTTTTAGCCATTCCAGAATATGTCGGAGCCCTACAAGAAGACATGTGGTTTATGGAAAATCGTAATTTTTTTCGTTATCTGATGATAGTTTTATCTCTTCCTGTAGTAATATTTTCTATTACTGATCATATTAAATATGCTATTTTAGGATTAAAAAAACATATTTTGAATATAAATGTTCCAATTTCTATTGGAATATTAGTTCTTTTTTTATGGAGTTGTTATGAAGTATTTTTTGATTTAGGTTCTGGATATTTTGATAGTCTTTCTAGTTTTTCATTATTTTTACTTATAAGTAGAATGTTTCAAGTGCATACTCATAATCAAATTTTATCTTTTGACAAAAATTATAAATCTTTTTATCCAGTTCTAATAACAAAAATATGCAATGATGAAAAAGAAGAAAAAGTTTTGCTTTCTTCTTTAAAAAAAGGAGATTTAATTTTAATTAGAAATGAGGAAATTGTACCTGCCGATTCTATATTAATCAAAGGAAACGCTGTATTAGATAATAGTTTTATTACAGGAGAATCCTATTTTATTCCTAAAAAAGTAGGAGAACGAATTTATGCGGGTTCTAAACAAAAAGGGGAAGCTATTCTTATAAAAGTCATTAAAAATGTGGATCATAGTTATTTAAGTCTATTATGGAACAAGAATAAACCAAATCCATCTTCTTCTTATCAATTTGATTTAAGTTCAATATCCAATAGATTTAGTCAATATTTTACTCCTACTATTTTGATAATTTCGATATTAACTGGAATATATTGGTGGTTTTTTAGTAATGATACTTCAAAAATTTTTCAGACAATTTTTTCTGTTTTAATTATTACTTGTCCTTGTGCTTTAGTTCTTTCTGTTCCATTAATTTTCGGAAGTATTATACGTTTTTTTTCAAAAAAAGGTTTTTATATAAAAGATATTTTTACAATGGAAAGAATCTCTTCAGTAAGAACTTTAATATTTGATAAAACTGGAACTATAACTGATATGAATAAAGAAAAAATTTCTTTTGTCGGAAATATGGAACACGAAGAAAAAAAAATTATAGCTTCCTTATTAAAAAATTCAAATCATCCTTTAAGTCAGAAAATATTATCAGAATTATCTATAAAAGATTTCTATGTTATAAAAAATTTTAGAGAAATTATAGGAAAAGGATTAGAAGGTATTGTCAAAAATATACCGGTTAAAATTGGGTCTCAAAAATATTTAAATATTACAAATAACACAATTAATGAACACGGAATAAATCAAACAAAAGTATTTATTTCTATAAATAATAAATTCATAGGTTATTTTTTATTTAGAAATTATTATCGTAAGGGAATAGAAAAAATGTTTCAAGATTTAAAAGAATATAATATTTTTATTCTTTCTGGTGATCAGAATGATTTAGAAAAAAAGTATTTAAAATCTATTTTACCAAAATCAAGTAAGGTTTTTTTTAGTCAAAGTCCTGAAGATAAATTAAATTGTGTCAAACAATTACAAAAAAAAGGAGAAAAAGTTATGATGTTTGGAGATGGAATCAATGATTGTGCCGCGTTAAATCAAAGTGAAGTAGGGATTTCTGTATCCGAAAATCCAACTAGTTTTTTTCCAACTTGTGATGCTTTTATAGAATCCAGTTGTTTAAATAAAATTTATTTTTTTTTAAAAGTATCTAAAGTATCTGTAAAATTAGTATTTGTTAATTTCATGATTAGTTTATTTTATAATGTCATAGGAATTACTTTTGCAATGACCGGGAACTTAAAACCTTTTATAGCCGCCATTTTAATGCCTTTAAGTTCTTTTTCCGTTATTTTTTTTTTCTATTATATCTACTTGGATCATTTCAAGAAAATTAATATTTTAGTTTATTTAGTATTTAGTTTATAGTTTTTATATTATTATTTTCATGGGCATATTAATTATTATGATATTATCTAGTGTTTCTTTGGGGGCATTTTTTCTCATATTTTTTTTAATTTGTCTTTATTCTGGACAATTTGATGATTATGAATCTCCTAGTATTAGAATTTTAATTGATGATTTTGAAAAAAATTAAATTTTTAGATGAAATTAAAGACATATTATTATAACAACAGTATTGTAAAAGCTTTTTTGTATGCTACAATATTTTGGGCTTTTATTGGATTTTTAGCTGGATTATTTATAGCCTTATTATTATTTTTTCCAGAGGTTCCAGAACTTATTTTTGGTAAGAATCTAAAGGATTCTCAAGGAATTTTAGGATTTGGAAGATGGAGAATGTTACATACAAGTACTGCTATTTTTGCTTTTGTAGGAAATATTATTTTTACAGGCTATTATTATGCTTTACAACGTTTGTTAAAAACGAGAATTTTTAGTGATGCCCTAAGTTGGATCCATTTTTGGGGATGGCAAATATTTATTGTTTCTACTTGGATTACTTTTTTATTAGGGATTAATACAAGTAAAGAATATGCTGAACATGAATGGCCAATAGATATAGGGGTCTTTTTGATTTGGATTATTTACGGGATAAATATGATTGGAAGCATTTTGAAAAGAAAAATTAAACATTTATATGTTAGCATTTGGTTTTTGTTAGGAACATGGGTTGCTGTAGGAATGTTACATGTATTTAATAATCTTGAATTACCTATATCTCTTTTATCCTTTAAAAGTTATTCTATATATGCTGGGGTACAAGATGCTTTAATGCAATGGTGGTATGGGCATAATGCTGTCGCATTTATTTTAACTACACCTATATTGGGATTAATGTATTATTTTGTTCCAAAAGCATCCAATCAACCCATTTTTTCTTACAAACTTTCTATTATACATTTTTGGTCATTAATATTTATATATATTTGGGCGGGCCCCCATCATTTAATGTATACATCTCTTCCGAATTGGGCTCAAATGTTAGGTACTATTTTTTCAATTATGCTTATTGCTCCTTCTTGGGGTGGGATGTTGAATGGATTGCTTACTTTAAGAGGGGCTTGGAATCAAATGAAAACGAATCCGGTTTTGAAGTTTTTTGTAGTTGGAATTACTTGTTATGGAATGGCGACTTTTGAAGGGCCTATGTTAGCAACTAAAACTCTAAATTCCATAGGACATTTTACGGACTGGGTTATAGCTCATGTCCATTTAGGGACTTTGGGATGGAATGGGTTCATGGCTTTTGGAATTATATATTGGTTGACTCAAAAAATATGGAATACAAAATTATATTCTATATCATTGGCTAATATTCATTTCTGGTTAGGTGTTTTGGGGATTATTTTATATATTTTTCCCATGTATGTTGGGTCTATTTTACAATCTATTATGTGGAAGAAATTTAATCCTGATGGAACTTTAGCTTATAAAAATTTTTTGGATTCTGTTTTATCTATTATCCCATTTTATAAAATAAGATTTATAGGTGGAATTATTTATTTCTTAGGTTTTATTTTAATGATTTATAATATTTTTAAAACAATCAGACAAGGGAATTCATTAGATAATGAAAAATTTCAATGTGATCCATTTTATGGTATTTCTGTTAAAAATAGAAATGAAACATTTCATAATTGGTTGGAAAGAAAACCAATCCAATTAACAATTCTTTCTTTTATAGCAATAGCTATTGGAGGATTTATAGAAATTATCCCTACTTTAGTGATCAAATCTAACGTTCCTACAATTCACAACGTTCACCCTTACAAAGCCTTAGAATTAGAAGGGAGAGATTTATTTGTGAGAGAAGGATGTAATGCTTGTCATAGCGCACAAGTTCGTCCATTTAGAGATGAAGTAGTACGTTATGGAGAGTATTCGAAAGCTGGTGAATTTGTATATGATCATCCATTTCTTTGGGGTTCTAAACGAACAGGGCCAGATTTGGCTAGAGAAGGAGGAAAAAACCCTAATTCTTGGCATTTTAATCATATGTATAACCCTCGTTCTACTTCTCCTGGATCTATTATGCCAAGATATCCTTGGTTGATTTATAATAAATTGGATAGATCTAATACAGAAAAGAAAATAAAAGCAATGGTGAAATTAGGAGTTCCATATTCTTTGGAGTACATCAAAAATATAAATCAAGATATGGATCATCAAGCGAGTCAAATTATACGTGATATTTATCAAGAATATCCCAGTTTGAAAAAAGAAATAAATCAACAAAAAAAAGTGGAAAAAGAAAAATTTATTCCATTAGAAAAAAGAGAAGTTATAGCTCTTATTGCTTATTTACAGAGATTAGGAACAGATATAAAATCTTAAACGGATAAATAAATTCAAAAATTTATGATAAGTTTTTTTAAGCAATATTTTACAGGAGAAAAAAATATAGGCATTTTTCAATCTTTTATGTTAATTTTATTTTTATTGTCATTTTTTTTTATAATATTTTTTGTGTTTTCAAAATCTAAAAAATATTATCATAAAATAAGTTTAATCCCTTTAGAATTAGAAGAAGAAAAAAAAAAGGAAAGATTATGAGGTCTAAAGTTCCTTCTTTTATTATGATTCCTTCTTTTTTATCTATTATAATATTTACGCTTTATGTATTTCTTATAAGTTATAATCAAATATCTTATTTATTACATCCTATTATTATATTTTTTTTTATTATAACGACAATATTGTTGTCTATTTTAGAATCTATTAATAATTTAATTTTTGGTAAAAAATTGCAATCTTTTTCAGAAGAAGAAAGAATAAGGATTCTTGAAGAAAATGAAGGAAATTATTTCTATAGGTTTTACAGGTTTATATTTTACAATCCTAAACAGGATAAAGTAAAAAAAATAGATCATGGTTTTGACGGAATCATAGAACTAGATAATAAATTACCTATGTGGTGGATTCATCTTTTTTATATTACAATTATTTTTTCCGCAATTTATTTTTTTTCTTATTTATTTATAGATTTTTCTAATCCTTATAAGGAATATGATGTGGCTTATAAAAATCAATTAAGAGAAATTGAAATTTTTGAAAAAAATACTCCACAAATAACTATAGAAAATGCATCTTTTAAGGAAGATTCTATCAATAGCGGAAAAATCCTTTTTGATGAAAATTGCGCGACTTGTCATCAGTTAGATGGGAGTGGAAATATAGGGCCTAATTTAACAGATGATTATTGGATCAATGTCAAAGAAAAAGATTTATTTAAAAACATATATTATATAATATGGAACGGAAGCGATAATAATCCAACTATGCGTGCTTTTGGACAATCAGGAGAAATTAAAGGAAATGATATTGAAAAAATATCCAGTTATGTTTATTTCATAAATAAAAAATTAAAAAAACCTTTAAAAGGTAAAGTCCCTCAAGGAATAAAAATAACAGAATGGAGTAAAATATAAGAGATTCTTATCATATTCTAAATTTTCTTTTTTAAAAAAATTTAAAATTTTAATTATGAAAATAAAATTCAATTGGGATATTGGGATTATGTTATCTTTAATTGTTTTTATAACCTTTATTATTTACATTGCTTTCATTTTCCCACATGTAGGAAGCCAGCTTGTTTCGGATAGATATTATGAAAATGAAATGAAATATCAAGAAATTATAAATCAGAAAAAAAATGTGTTAAAACTTCCTGAAAAAATAAAAGTTTTTATTTTACATTCTGGGGTTGAGGTTATGTTTCCTCCTGTTAATAATGATATTCATGGATTTTTTACTTTATTTAGGTCTTCTTCTAAAGATTTAGATTTTACGCAGTCTTTCAAAATATTGAGATCTTCTCAAAAAAGATTATTAATTCCCAAAAAATTTTTAAAAAAAGGATATTATAAACTTATAATTAGATGGAAAACAAATCAAAAATATTTCTTTGAAAAAGATATTTTTTGGAATGAATAAATAAAAGTTTTCCCTAAAAATTTTAACATTTTAAATATAATGAGAAAAAACATAAGTAATTTTCGTAAAGAATCTTTAAACTATCATAGTCAGTTTCCTTCTGGAAAAATACAAATTACTCCTACAAAAAAATATAGCAGCCAAAGAGATTTATCTCTTGCTTATTCTCCAGGAGTAGCTGAACCTTGTAAGGAAATAGCTCGTTCTTCGATAGAAGTATATAAATATACATCTAAAGGAAATCTTGTAGCAGTAATTACTAATGGATCTGCTGTATTAGGTCTTGGAGACATTGGAGCACTAGCTTCTAAACCAGTTATGGAGGGGAAAGCTCTTTTATTTAAAATATTTTCCGGTATTGATGTTTTTGATATAGAAATAGATGAATCAGATCCAGAAAAATTTATAGAAACAGTCAAAGCAATTGCTCCTACTTTTGGAGGGATTAATTTGGAAGATATAAAAGCTCCAGAAGCTTTTGAAATTGAAAGAAGACTTAAAAAAGAACTTAATATCCCCGTTATGCATGATGATCAACATGGAACAGCTATTATTTCTGGAGCCGCATTACTAAACGCTATTACTTATGTAGGAAAAAAAATTCATGAAGTTAAAATGGTAATTAATGGAGCTGGTGCAGCAGCTATTTCTTGTGCTAGAACATATAAACAACTTGGAGTCAAACCTGAGAATATTCTTATGTTTGATAGTAAAGGATTATTACATATTTCAAGGAAGGATTTAAATAAGGAAAAAAAAGAATTTTCCGTAAATATTTATCCCATTAAAAAATTGGAACAGGCTATTAATCACGTAGATGTTTTTATAGGTTTATCTATAGGGGGAATATTAACTCCTGATATGTTAAAAAATATGGCTAAAGATCCAATTGTGTTTGCCATGGCGAATCCTGATCCAGAAATAGATTATAATTTAGCTATTAAAGTCCGTCCAGACGTCATTATGGCTACGGGAAGAAGTGATTATCCCAATCAAGTAAATAATGTATTAGGATTTCCTTATATATTCAGAGGAGCGCTAGATGTTCATGCTAATGTCATCAATGATGAAATGAAACTTGCGGCCGTATATGCTATAGCTTCTTTAGCAAAAGAACCTGTTCCAGAACAAGTAAATATTGTTTATAATAAAAAAAATATTTCTTTTGGAAAAGAATATATTATTCCAAAACCTTTTGATAATCGTTTGATTACTCGTGTTGCTCCTGCTGTAGCAAAAGCTGCTATGGATTCTGGAGTCGCAAAAAAACCTATTTCCGATTGGAAAATATATCAAGAAAAATTACTTGATAGAATGGGATATGAAAGTAAAATGCTTAGAATGATTCAAAATAGAGCACGTACAAATCCTAAAAAAGTTGTTTTTTGTAATGGAGAAGAATACGATATTTTAAAGTCTGTTCAGATTCTTCATGAAGAAGGAATTGTTTCTACACCCATAGTTTTAGGAAATGAAGAGCGCATCAAACGTTTAATTATTGAAAATCATTTAGATGTTGAACTAGAAATTATAGATCCAGAAAAAGAAGAAAATATAAAAAAAGGAGAAGAGTTTGCTAAAATTCTTTGGAAAAGAAGAAATAGAAAAGGTTTAACTTTATATGATTCCAAAATTCGTATGCGTAATAATGATCATTTTGGAGCAATGATGGTAGATCAAGAAAAAGCAGATGCTGTTATCACAGGATATTCTAGAAGTTTTTCATTAAGTTTACGTCCTATGTTAGAAGTCATAGGTAAAGCTGACTTTGTACATAAAACAGCAGGAATGATGATCTTATTAACAAAACGTGGTCCTCTATTTTTGGCAGATACAGCTGTTATTCCAAATCCAACAAGTGAGGAGCTAGCTAGAATCGCCTTAATGACTTCTCACGTAGTGAAAAACTTTGACATTGAACCGCGTATAGCTATGTTGTCATTTCAAAATTTTTCATCTGATTCAAAAACATCCTATAAAGTTTCTCAAACAGTATCCTTTTTGCATAAAAAATATCCAGATTTAATAGTAGATGGAGAAATACAACCTGATTTTGCTTTAAATGAATTTTTATTGTCCAAAAAATTTCCTTTTTCTAAACTTGTTCAAAAAAGAGCAAATATTTTTATTTTCCCAAATTTAGAATCAGGGAATTTAACTTATAAATTTATTAGAGGATTAGGAGATGTTCAAACTATAGGACCGATAATGTTAGGAATGCGTAAACCTGCACATGTTATGCAAATGCAATCTAGTATAGAAGAAATAGTGAATTTAACTACTTTGGCTGTAATCGATGCACAAATCAGACAAAATTAAAAACATGTGTTTTAAAAAAAACTTTTTTTCCAAAAAGAACTCGTACTTTTTCTTCAAAAATAAGAGGCCTATAACTAGATGTATAAAAAACAGGAAATCTCCCCCATGTAGAATGTAGACATAACAATTTTTTTTCGATTAATTTTTTCCTTATTTCTTTCACCACTATTTTTGGGATATCAATTAAATGAACTTTTCCATGATAAAAATTATTTATTTCTTGTTTTAAAAATAAATAATGAGTACAAGCTAATAATATTGCATCTATTGATTTAAAATGATTTAAATAATTGTTTATAACAGGACTTATTTTTTTCATTTCCCAACCATTTTCTATAATGGGAGCTAATAAAGGAGTAGATATTTGAACTATATCTAAATGATGATAATATTTTTTTATTTTTTTTGTATAAAAATTAGAATGTATGGTTGCAGGCGTGGCAATTATTCCTATTTTTTTATAAGAAAGAAAAATTGTATTCTTTACTACAGGATCTATGACATTAAATATTAATATTTTTTTATGAAATTTTTTTTGAATCAGATCTAAAGCATTAGATACGATAGAATTGCATGCAATAACTAAAGCTTTACAATTTTTTTTATAAAGAAAAGAAGCAATTTTTAAAGAGTTATTTCTAATAAATTCTCTAGACTTTTCTCCATAAGGCATATTTTGGGTATCTCCGAAATAAATAAAATATTCATTAGGCATTTGAATTTTCATTTCTTTAGCTATAAGAAGCCCGCCAATTCCAGAATCAAATATTCCTATTGGAGATAATGGACTTATTTTCATATTTATTAAATTAAAAGGAAAACAAATACAGATCAAAAATTGGATGTTTAATCAACTTGAAATGAATTTTGAATGAAATTGATTTTCAATCAAAAAATTATCAAAAAAAAGCTATTTTCTGATGAAATTTTAGTAAACATTTCATAAAAAATTAATTATCAAGTAGTTTTTTACTTAATTTTTTTTTCAACCTAGCAGCTTTATTTATATGTATAATATTTTTTTTTGCTAATTTATCTATCATGGAAATGACAGTAGAATATTGTTTTTGATTTTTATCAATTAACAATTTTTTTATAGCTGTCTTAGTGCTTTTATATACATATTTGTTATGTAAGCGTCTAGCATGATTTTGTCTGATTCTTTTTAACGAAGATAAATGATTTGCCATAAAAAATAATTATAGCCCATAGGGGAATCGAACCCCTCTTTCCAGGATGAAAACCTGACGTCCTAACCAATAGACGAATGGGCCTATTATAATATAAAAATTAATGACACAAATTAAATTTTTTTTATATTTAATACAAGTATTTTATTTACATTTGACTATCTCTTTTTTTGATCAATTTATTTTAAAACAAAAAAATTTATTATCAATTCCAGAATTATTTTACTTGTAATTTTTTATTATCATCTTATTTCTGTTTCATTGTATGGAAATGTAAAATACAACAAAAAATATGAAAGAATTTTTTTCAGAAAAAAAAAACAGAATATATATAGAAACAGTTCAAAAAATTGTTTTCAATTTATGAATCAAAAACAAGAAAAAACAAAATGTATCATAGAAAATGCTAAAAATTACATATCTACTCCATATAGATATGGAGGAAATTCTAAATCTGGAATAGATTGTTCTGCTTTTATCAAAAAAGTTTTCGCTTCTTATCATATATTTTTACCACGTATTTCTTCCAATCAAGCTAAAAAAGGTCTTTTGATTTCTAAAGATCAAATAGAAAAAGGAGATTTATTATTTTTTTCAACAGGAACATATAAAAAAATCAATCATGTAGGAATGGTAATATATATTAGCAATAATAACATATTTTTTATTCATGCATCCACATCTAACGGAGTAATTATATCTCAATTATATCATAAATATTGGAATCATAAATTCATTATGGCAAGAAGAATTCTTTATTCTTCATAAAAAGAAATTAAAAAACCTAAAGATTCTAAATCCTTCCAAAAATTAGGATATGATTTGTCAACAACATTTGGATTTTCTATTTGTATAGAATCATAACATAACCCCAATGCTGAAAAAGACATTGCCATCCTATGATCTTGATAAGTTTTAATTCTGATAAAAGAATTCATTCTTTTTTTATAAAAATCTTTTATTCTTAAATAAGAATCCGTAATTTCTATTATTACTCCAACTTTAAAAAGTTCTTCTTTTAATGCTTGTAGTCTATCTGTTTCTTTAATTTTCAATGTTTCTAATCCTTTTAAACTACATTTTACTCCAATAGCGGCACAAGTCACAACAATAGTTTGAGCAAGATCTGGTGTTTTATTTAAATCTAATTCAATAAATTTGGGATATAAAAAATTATTTTTTTTTAATGTTATTACATTTTTATCAAAAATGGTATTAATTCCAAAATATTTATCATATATGGATGAGACTTCTTTGTCTCCTTGTAAACTATTATTATTATATGAACGTAAAATAATATGACTTTTTTTTGCAATAGTAGCCATAGAATAATAGTAAGAAGCAGAGCTCCAATCTGATTCTACAGAAAAACGTTTTTTATCTTTGTTTTTTACTGGATAAATATGGATAATTCTTTCTTTCCAATCTGCTTTTATTCCAGCTAGAGTAAGTAAATCAAAAGTCATTTTTATATAAGGAATAGATGTGATATTTCCTTTAAGAAAAATTTTTAATCCTATTTTAAGCTGACTAGCTATTAACATAAGAGAACTTATATACTGACTACTAATTTTCGCATTCATATCTATTTCTCCACCTAAAATTTTATTTCCGAAAATTTGTATTGGGGGATATCCTTCTTTTTCCAAATATAAAATTTTAGATCCCAACTTTTTCAGAGCTTCTACAAGTATAGAAATCGGTCTCTCTTTCATTCTATCTGATCCTGTTAATATAACTTTTCTACCCTCTTGTATAGAGAAATAAGAAGTTAAAAAACGCATAGCAGTTCCAGCATGATGAATATCTAATATATTAGAGGGGCTCATTAAACTTTTTTTTAATACTTCTGTATCTTCACAATTAGAAAGATTTTCAATATGAATATCATCTTTATGAATAGCTTTTAAAATTAAAAGACGATTAGATATACTTTTAGATCCTGTTATAGATATGGAACCATCTAAGGAATTTTTATCTTTATAAATCTTAATATAAGAAGACATATTTTTATTTTAATTTTCTATTTTCGTGATGTCTAGCATGATCTCTAATTTCTTTTTTTTTAATTTTCTATTAAAGGATTCTTCCAAATCAATTCCAGTTTGATTTGCTAAACAAATTATAACAAATAATACATCTGATAATTCTTCTCCAAGATCTTCATTTTTTTTATAATTTTTTTGTTTTGATTGTTCTCCATAATTTCTGGCAATAATTCTAGAAACTTCACCTACTTCTTCAGATAAAAGAATTGTATTAGTCAATATATCAAAATAACGAATTCCATGATTGATTATCCAATTATGAACAACTTTTTGTAAATTATTGATTTTCAATTTTATTTATTATTTTTTTTATTCAAAACAAATTGAACATGATTTATAATAGAATCACAATTAATTTCATATTTTTTTAAAAGCTCCATGGGTTTTCCACTTTCTCCAAAAGTGTCGTTTACGGCAACTAAACTTTGAATAACAGGACATTTATGAGTAGTTAATATTCTAGCCACACTTTCTCCTAACCCCCCCCAATAATTGTGTTCTTCTGCAGTAACAACACATTTTGTCTTATTAATAGATTTTAAAATAGTATAATTATCTAATGGTTTAATTGTATGAATATTAATGACTTCACATTCTATGCCTTTTTTTTCATCTAAAATTCTAGATGCTTCTAAAGATTCCCAAACTAAATGTCCTGTACTAACAATAGTAACATCTTTTCCTTCCGTTAAAACTACTGCTTTTCCTATTTCGAATATTTGATTTTCATCTGTAAAGTTAGCTACAGCAGGACGTCCAAAACGCAAATATACTGGGCCTAAATAATTCGATATTGCTAAAGTAGCTGCATAGGTCTGATTATAATCACAAGTATTAATAACAACCATCCCAGGTAACATTTTCATCATTCCTATATCTTCTAAACTTTGATGTGTAGCTCCATCTTCTCCTATAGTTAATCCAGAATGAGAAGCACATATTTTTACATTTTTATAAGAATAAGCAATAGATTGACGTATTTGGTCATAAACACGAGATGTCGAAAAATTAGCGAATGTTCCGGTAAATGGAATATATTGACCAATACTAAGTCCGGATGCTATCCCTATCATATTAGCTTCTGCTATTCCTATTTGGAAAAATCTATCAGGAAATTCTTTCGAAAACTGATCCATAAATAAAGAAGTCTTAAGATCCGCACATAATGCAACAACTCTATGATTTGTTCTCCCCAAAAAAGTTAAAGCCTTTCCAAATCCAGCTCTAGTTTCTTTTAATCCTTTATTTTCATACTGTTTCATAAAACACATATTTTGATTTACAATGGATAATCTCCTAAAGGAGTTTTAGGAAGTTGATATAAAGCTTTTTTTAGTTCTTCTTTATTAGGAGGTTTTCCATGCCATGCGTTATTTCCTGCCATAAAATCTACACCGTGTCCCATTTGAGTATATAATATGATCAAAACAGGTTTTTTTTTCCCCGTTTCATTTTTAGCTTTCTTTAAAATGTTAATTACTTTATCAATATTATTTCCTTCTAATTCTTCTAAAACCTTCCAATCAAAGGATTCAAATTTTTTTTTTAAATTCCCCAAAGGGAGTACTTCATCCGTACTCCCATCTATTTGTTGACCATTATAATCTATAGTAGCTATATAATTATCTATTTTCCTAGAACCTGCATATAAAACTGCTTCCCAAATTTGTCCTTCATTTAACTCTCCATCTCCATGTAAACTGTAAACCATACTACTCAATTCCTTGTTAAGTTTTTTTGATAAGGCAGCCCCAATGGATACAGACATTCCTTGCCCTAAAGAACCCGAAGAAATTCGTATTCCTGGTAATCCTCCATGTACAGTAGGATGTCCTTGTAAACGAGAATTTAACTTTCTGAAAGTAGATAATTCTTTAATAGAAAAAAAACCAGAACGAGCTAATATGCTATAATAAACAGGAGATATATGTCCATTAGACAAGAAAAAAAGATCTTCTCCTTTTCCATCCATGGAAAATTGATTTGGATTATAATGCATAATTTTTTGATATAAAGCCACAAAATACTCTGTACATCCTAAAGACCCACCAGGATGTCCAGATTTTGCGTCATATACCATACGTAAAATATCTCTCCTCACTTGAATACACAAGTTTTTTAAATAACACATATTCATCATTTCTAATGTTGTTTGTATATTTTTGCATTTATATCATGTTTCACAAAAGTAACAATTAATTTAATTATGAGTATTCTAAATAGAAAAGCAAAATTTAAATATCATTTTATTGAGCATTATGTAGCTGGAATACAATTATTTGGAACAGAAGTGAAATCTATAAGACAAAATAAAGCTAATATTATGGAAAGTTTTTGTCAAATGAAGGATGGAGAGTTGTATTCTATCAATATGTACATAGATGAATATAAATTTGGAACCAACTGGAATCATTCAATCAGAAGAGAAAGGAAATTGTTATTGAAAAAACAAGAATTGATAAGAATTAACAAAAAATTAAAAGATCCTGGTTTAACTTTAATCCCTATAGAATTATTTTTTAATGATAAAGGATACATTAAATTGAAAATAGTTTTAGCTAAAGGAAAAAAAACATACGATAAACGTGAATCTTTACGAAAGAAAGATTTTTTGAAAGAAATTAATCGATCTTTAAAATTTAAAAATCGTATTTAATTTATTTTTGAAATCAAATATTTATATTTGTTTTGTTTAGATTAAAAGAAATTATAGTTTTATGAAAAACGTCAACTTTTTTATTGTTGCTTTATTTACTTTTTTTTCATCTGTATTTTCTCAAACCCAAGATTCGAAAGAAAAATGGTTTGTTCGAATAGGAGCGCATGATATTAATTATTATCCTATAAGGTCTCCTTTTAAAGGGTTTTTTCTAAAAAGAAATAACAGCTTTAATCCAGTGATTTCCAGTATAGAACTGGAACATAATATAAAAAAACATATAGGTTTGTATTTAGATGCTTCATTTGGAATGGTAAACAATCCCAGATGGAAAGTAGAAGATAACTTTTTTATAAAGTTAAGTAATGGGATTAATTTATATGTTTTTCCTCATTACAAATTGGATCCTTACCTAAGATTAGGAGGTGGCTATCATAAATCGAATAATTATATCAATAGAGAGTTGGGAATTTCAGATTCAAAATATTTTAAAACGAATAAAAAGAATTTTTTTCTTCTAGATGGTGGATTAGGCTTAAATTTATGGTTAGTCTCTAATTTTGGAATTAATGTACAAAGTACTTATAACCATGTATTTGCTAAACAATCAAGAGATTATCTAAATTTTTGGAAACATAATGTAGGATTAATTTTTCGTTTTGGAAATTTAAAAATTGATCATGATCATAAAATTGTAGTAGAAAATAATAAAGAAAAAGAAAAAGAAGAAAAAGAGGTCGAACAAAAAATTTGTTGTGAAGACTCAGATAATGATGGAATTTTAGATAAAGAAGATTTGTGCCCCAATCAATTTGGATTAAATAAATTTAAGGGGTGTCCTGATACCGATTCAGATAATATTCCAGATCATGAAGATAAATGTCCCAATCAATTTGGATTAAAAAAATTTAATGGGTGTCCTGATACCGATTCAGATAATATTCCAGATCATGAAGATAAATGTCCCAATCAATTTGGAAAAAAAGAAAATAAAGGATGTCCTGATATAGTTTTTCATCCAATTTTATTTGATGGAGGAAAATTTTCATTATCTACTCGTTCTTTAATAATTATCAATAGAATTGCCAAAATCATGATAAATCGTATTCCTAATTCCAAATTTTATATAAATGGATATGCAGATCCTCATGGCAAATTATATTTTAATAAAATATTGTCTTTTAAAAGAGCACGTTCCGTTTTTTATGCTTTAGTATCTAAAGGAGTCAATCCTTCTAGAATAGAAGTTAGAGGACTAGGAGTAGAAAAGAAAAAAGGACGACGTGTTGAAATCATAATACGAAAATAATCGACAAAAAAAAATCTCTTGACTTTTTCAAGAGATTTTTTTATTTACATAAAAAGATATGTATACACTTATTTGATAAAGTATTATAAGAGGAATCAATACAATGATTGTACTTAAAATATCTCCAGGTGTTATAGCAGAAGCTATAACCAACATAATAAAAAAAGCATGTTTTCTGTATTTTTTTAAAAATGAATAAGAAACTAATCCCATTTTAGTTAAAAAGAATATGATAAATGGAAATAGAAAAACAATCCCCATAGAAAATACTGAGTGTACAATTAAAGAAATATAATCTGATAAATCAAATATGTTTTTCGGAAAATTACTTATTCTAAAAGAATATCCAAAATGAATTAAAAATGGACATAATATAAAATAACCGAAAAAAACTCCTAACAAAAATAAAAAAGAAACCATAATTAATATCCATATTGAATATTTTTTTTCTTCATCTGAAAGAGCTGGTTTTATGAATTTCCAAAATTCATAAAAAACATAAGGAAAAGATAAAATAACTCCTCCTATAAAACAAGTCCATATATAAATATGAAATTGTCCAAATATTTGTCTGTTTTGTATTTCTAAATTTTTGTATAAAAAAGAAAGTGAGTTAAAGCGCCCCCCTAAAAAAGTATTTGTAAATTTATACAATATACGATAAGTAATAAAATCTGTTTTTGCTGGACCAAAAATAATACAATCAAATATAATATTTTTATTGTTCATTAAAACAATCATTGAAATGATTATTGCACAAATACAATGAATTATATGTTTTCTTAATTCTTCAATATGTTTCCAAAACGGCATTTTATTTTCTTTCATGTTATAAAATAAAACTTCTTTTCAAAAAAAATTGTAATTTCTATATTTAGATTAAAAAATTTCATAACAAATGAAATGTGGAATTATAGGCCTTCCAAATGTAGGAAAATCAACATTTTTTAATTCTATTTCTAATTCCCAAGCTTTATCAGAGAATTTTCCTTTTTCTACTATAGAACCGAATTATGGAATTACTAAAGTTCCAGATGAAAGACTAGACGAATTAAAAAAAATCATTAATCCTATTAGAATAATTCCATCCGAAATAAAAATAGTAGATATAGCAGGATTGATTAAGGGATCCCATAAGGGAGAAGGTTTAGGGAATAGATTTTTATCTCATATTCGTGAAACAAATGTCATTATCCATATAATACGTTTTTTTCAGGACATCAGTGTCCTTCATGTGGAAGGAACTGTAAATCCTGTTAGAGATAAAGAAATTGTTGATATGGAATTACAGTTAAAAGATTTAGAAATGATAGAAAATAAACTAGAAAAAATTATTAAAAAAAATGAGAATCATATCAATAAATCTACACATATCATGCAAAAAATTTTTTCTTTTTTAAAAGAAGGAAAAAACATTAGAATGTATCCATTTCAAGAATCAGATAAAGAATCTATAAAAGATTTACAGTTATTAACTGTTAAACCTGTTATTTATATATGTAATATAGATGATGAATCAAACTACAAAACTAGTTTACATATAGAAAATATGAAAAAAATAGCAAAAATGGAAAATTCTACTTTAATAATTTTATCTCTAAAAAAAAATAAGAATTGTACAGGAATAAATCAAGTCATTAAAAAGGCTTATAAGTTGTTAAACTTACAAAGTTTTTTCACGGTAGGAAAAAAAGAAATTAGATCTTGGTCTATTTCTAATCCATGTACGGCTTATGAAGCTTCTTCAGTTATTCATACAGATTTAAAAAAAGGATTTATTCGAGCAAAAGTCATTCATTATGATGATTTTATCAAATACGGATCCGAAGAAAATGCAAAAAAAGCAGGAAAAATGTTTTTAGTGGGAAAAAATTATCTTATCCAAGATGGGGATATTATTCATTTTATATTTAATCAATAAAAATTGATTTATTATTTTGATTAACTTCTTGTAAAGTTTCAAAAATTAATGATATAGCTTGTTCTACATCTTTTCTATGAACCATTTCTACTGTGGTATGCATATATTTAAGAGGAATGGAAATTAAAGCAGATGATACGCCCTTATTGGAATAAGCAAAAGCATCTGTATCCGTCCCCGTATACCTAGATGATACTAAACGTTGAAAATGTATTTTTTTATTGTAGGCTATATTAATAATGAATTCTCTAATATTTTGATGTATTGAAGGTGCATATACAATGACAGGACCTAGTCCACATTTAACATCGCCTTGTATTTTTTTATCAATCATAGGACTATAAGTATCATGTGTTACATCTGTCACAATAGCAACATTAGGCTGTATCGTTTGAGATATCATTTGAGCTCCTTTTAATCCCACTTCTTCTTGAACTGAATTTACGATATATAATCCAAATTTTAAATCAATCCCATTTTCTATTAACATTTTGGCTACTTCTGCTATAATAAAGCCTCCTATTTTATTATCTAATCCTCTAGACACAAAATAGTTATGATTCATAATAAAAAACTTATCAGGATAAGTAATCATACAACCTACATGAACACCCATTTGAATAGCTTCAGTCTTATTGGAAACCCCAATATCTACGAATATATTATCCACATTAGGGCATTTTGATTTCTCTTCTGAAGATTTTCTTGTGTGAATAGCAGGCCATCCAAACACTCCATGTACGAATCCTTTTTTGGTATGAATGATCACTCTTTTAGATGGAGAAATTTGGGGGTCTGATCCTCCATTGCGAGAAACATATATTATTCCTTCTTCTGTTATATGATTCACATACCATGATATTTCATCAACATGGGCTTCAATGATTAATTTATATGGAGAATCAGGATTGATGATACCGACTGCAGTTCCATACAAATCTGTTTGTATTTTTTCTACATAAGAACTAATATAATCAATCCATATTTTTTGTCCTTCCCTCTCATTTCCTGTTGGAGAAAATTCATTCAAATATTTTTCTAGAAATTTAATAGAATCACTATTAATTGAATATGAATAATTATTCATTCTTTTTTTTATTATAAATTTAACCAATCTTTATCTATAAAAATAGATCCTTCAAATATTAATTGAACATTTCCAGTTAAAGAAACATTTTTGTATTCCTTTTTTGTTTTTGTTAACGAAACCCATAATTTTCCCCCAAGAGTTTGAACCAAAATATCTTTAATATCTTTAACATTATTTTTTATTTTATTTGTTTCACATGCAGCTATAACAGATGCTACAACTCCTGTTCCACAGGATAAAGTTTCGTTTTCTACTCCTCTTTCATAAGTACGTACTTGTAGAGTATCATTTTCAAGTATTTTTACGAAATTCACATTTACTCCTTTTTCAAAATAAGGATTTTGAAATCTAATATTTTTTCCTTCTTCATATACATTTTTTTCTTTTATATTTTCTTCTTCTAAAAATAAAATATGATGTGGAGATCCTGTATTCAAAAAAACATATTTCGAATGAATTTTTATTGTATTTCTGTCTATATTCATCATATTTATAGAAACTAAATTATCTATTATAAATCCATTATGATATCCATCTATAGCTCGAAAATGAATTTTATTTTTTTTGGTAATTCCTAATTTTTTAGCAAAAGAAACAGCGCATCTTCCTCCATTTCCACACATTGTACTTTCTTTTCCATCGGAGTTACAATATTTCATATAAAAATCACTTTTATATTTATCATCATTTTGAATTAAAATAATTCCATCGGCCCCAATTCCAAAATGTCTATCACACAATTTTTTAAACAAAAAAGAATTTTCTACTTTTTTTTTTCTAGAATCTAAAAGGATAAAATCATTTCCTGTTCCTTGATATTTATAAAAATCTAATTTCATATATAACGAAGTTAATATTATTTTCATAACTTTTATAAATTTCTATATATTTGTTTATTTTATTAATAAAAATTAAATGAAGAAAATAGTTTTTTATATTGTATTGAGCAGTATTATGAGTTCAGTAATGACTATTGCAGCATATAAACAATACGTTAAAGAAGAACCTTTCCCGTTTCCATACACATCATCTTCAGCAAAGACAAGGCTAACTTCTTCATCATTGGTTAGCTCCGCAGGTTTTCCTGATTTTACAAGAGTCGTGTCGAAAACGATACATGCAGTAGTCAATGTAAAAAATTATTCAAGAAAATATAATAATCAATTTGATCCATTTGATTTCTTTTTTGGATTTCCTGATGATTGGGAAAATAATAGAGATAGAGGAAGAAAACCTCAAAGAAATGATACCCCTGGACTTCACGGATCTGGAGTAATTATATCACCTGATGGATATATAGTCACTAACAATCATGTCATAAAAGATGCAGAAAAAATAGAAATATCTCTTAGTGACCAAAGAACTTATAAAGCAAAATTAATAGGAACAGATCCTAGTACTGATATTGCTTTATTAAAAATCAATGAAAAAAATCTACCTTTCATTTATTTTTCGGATTCTAATAAAGTGCAAGTGGGAGAATGGGTTTTAGCAATAGGAAATCCTTTTGATTTAAACTCTACTGTAACAGCAGGTATCATAAGTGCAAAAAATAGGAGTTTAGGGATATTAAGAGGAGAAACTCAATCAGCCATTGAATCTTTTTTTCAAACAGATGCAGCTGTAAATCCTGGAAATAGCGGAGGGGCTTTAATCAATACTAATGGGGAATTAATTGGAATTAATACAGCTATTTCTTCCGCTTCAGGAAATTTCATAGGATATAGTTTTGCAGCTCCTTCTAACTTGGTTGCCAAAGTTATTCAAGATATCAAAAAATATGGGACAGTGCAACGTGCATATTTAGGAGTGAGAGGCATGGATTTTTCTAAAACAGAATATTTAAAAGCTTATAATAAAGAAACACATCAAAATATAAAATCGCAACAGGGTTTTTTAATAGGAGAAGTGTTTGAGAAAAGTGGAGCGGCAGATGCCGGACTTAAAAAAGGAGACATCATAAAAAGTATAGATGGGAAACCTATACAAAATGTCGCCGATTTATCATTTATTGTGGGTACAAAATATCCAGGAGATAAAGTAAAAGTAAATATTATACGAAATAGACATAAAAAAACTTTCAATGTGATTTTGAAAGATTTACAAGGAAAAACTAAAATAAGAACCAAGAAAGAAATTACTCCATCTGAATTATTAGGTGCAATATTTGAGCCGCTTAGTCAAGAATCTAAAAAAGATTTTGGAATTGATTATGGGATTCTAATTAAAGAGATAATAACAGGTCGGTTAAGTTCTATAGGTTTAGAAGAAGGGGATATCATCTTATCTATTAATGGAGAAAAAATGAAAAAACCTAATGATGTTGATAGAGTTTTGAAAAAATACTCAGGAGATGTGACCATAAAATCTATTAAACCAAATGGACAAGTATATATAGTAGGATTTGAAATGAATTAATTAATTTTTTATACTTCTATTCCAATAAAATAACAACGTAATTGTTCCATAAATAATATTGGGAAGCCAAATTGCAAAACAAGAAGGAATATAATCTTTGTTAGAATATACTTTTGTAAGTTCTATAAAAAAAATATAAAAAAAAGCTAATGCCATTCCTATAATCATGTTATAAGCAACTTCTCCTTTTTTTCTTTTTGTAGATATGGATAACCCCAAAATAGTGAATATTAAAGTAGAAAAGGGTAAACTTGTTCTTTGGTAATATTCATTTAAATGTATATTTATATTTCTTCTATTTTTTTCTATATTGATGAATTTTTTTAATTCATCAATATTCATAGTCTCTGCTATATACTCCTCTGGTAAAAATTGTTCTGGGGTTAAAGGAAATTTTTTAATTTTATAATCTCCTATAATCAAAAAATCGTGATTTTTTTTAATTATGGTTTCTATGTAATTAAATAGAACATATATTTTATGTTTTTTATCCCAAAAAATATTTTTACATTTTAGAATGTATATTAATTTTTTTCCATTAAATTTTTGATATACACATTCTTTTCCTATATTTTTTTTTTTGAAAAATTTTTGATAAAAATATATCATTTTTTGAAATTTGAGTACTATCGTTTGGTTTTTTTCATATTTATTTTTGTATCTGGGACTATAGGTATTGATAATGAAATTTATTTTTTTTTTGTTAGCTATAGGTAAAAAATAATAATTTATTATTAAAGAGACGATTCCTATTACAATAGCTGATAGCAAGTAAGGAATTGTCAATCTCATAAAACTAATTCCACTTGATAAAATAGCTGTAATTTCTGAATTATGAGTTAATTTAGATGTAAAAAAAATAACAGACAGAAAAACGGAAATAGGAGAAAAAGTATTCATTAACCATATAGACCAAAAAGGATAATAAGATATTAAAGCCTCTTTAATTGATCCTTGATTATTTTCTAAACGATGCATCCGTTGAGAAACGTCTATAATAATGGATACAAATTGTATTGAAATAGTAATAAATATGAAAGTCACGATAAAATTACGAATAATATAACGATCAATTATTTTCATACTATAAGCGTTTTTGTAAAAAAGGAATTATCGATTTTTTCCAAGAAAAAAATTCGTTGTTCATTATATGAATTTTTGCTTCCTGAATAAGATGAAAGTAAAAAGAAAGATTATGAATTGAAGCTATTTCTTTCGCTAAACTATCTTTAGATAAAAAAAGATGTCTCAAATAAGATTTACTATACAATTGATCTACATAAGAATTTCCAAATTCATCTAAACAAGAATAATCTTTTTCCCATTTTTTATTTTTGATATTCATAATTCCTTTCCATGTAAATAGCATTCCATGACGCCCATTTCTTGTAGGTAAAACACAATCAAACATATCTACGCCAAGAGCAATTCCTTCTAAAATATCTACAGGATTTCCAACTCCCATTAAATATCTGGGTTTTTCCTTAGGCAAAATATCTGTTAATAAATCAGTCATATTATGTGTTTGCTCTTTTTCTTCTCCTAAACTTAATCCACCTATACCATATCCTTCCGTTTCTAACAACGATATCTCTTCTGCAGAATATTTTCTTAGATCGCTGTAAATACTTCCTTGTACAATAGGAAAAAAACCTTGTTTATAATCATATATTTCTGGATTATTTTTTAAATAAGAATAACATTTTTTTAACCAACGATGTGTTTTGGTTACGGATTTTTTAGCTTCTGCATGACTACAGGGAAAAGAAGGGCAATCATCAAAAGCCATAATAATGTCTCCACCTATAAAACGCTGAATTTTCATAGATTTCTCAGGAGAAAAAAAATGAAAAGATCCATTTATAATAGATTTAAATAGAACCCCATCTTCAGTAATTTTATTTAATTTTTTCATAGAAAAAATCTGAAATCCTCCACTATCTGTCAAGATAGATTGATTCCAATTCAAAAAAGAATGAATTCCTCCGGCTTTATGTAATACTTCAATACCGGGATGTAAATGTAGATGATAAGTATTTCCCAAAATGATTTTACAGATTTTATAAAGTTCATGTGTAGGAACAGATTTTACATAACCTTTTGAAGCGACTGGCATAAAAATAGGCGTTTCTATTTTCCCATGATCTGTTTCTAAAATTCCTATTCTTGCTTTAGAAGAGATATCTGTTTTAATTAAATTAAATTTCATTTAAAAAAAATTTTAAAATTTAAATGATATATGCACAATGCAACATATATTGTTTAGTTATAAAGCATAATTTCGCCTCCATACACCGATACCATGTATAAAAATGAATTTTAAATATCATCATAAACCAGTTTTGATCAAAGAAAGTATAGAAAATTTAATTACAGATCAAAATGGTATTTATGTCGATGCCACATTTGGAGGAGGAGGACATTCTTATGAACTTCTCAAAAAGTTAAATAAAAAAGCCACTTTGATAGCTTTGGATCAGGACAAGGAATCCATAAAAAAAAATTGGATTAAAGATAAACGTTTTCATCTATTTCACAATAATTTTATTCATATACGTGATATTTTGAATCAAAATCATATAAATAAAATATCAGGAATATTAGTGGATTTAGGTATTTCATCTTATCAAATAGACAATCCTATAAGAGGTTTTTCTAATCGATTCAATTGTATTTTAGATATGAGAATGAATCAAGAATCTTTTTATTCTGCTCAAAATGTTTTAAATGAATGCTCAAAAGAAAAGTTATTTCATATATTTTCTGAATATGGAGAATTTAAAAATGCAAAAAAAATTGTAAATAAAATATTAAAAAAACGTTTGAAAAAAAATATTACGACTACTTTGGATTTAATTCATATTTTTTTTATAAAAGGATCTTTTAAAAAAAGAAAAAGATTTTTTTCTAGACTTTTTCAGTCTATACGAATAGAGGTTAATAATGAAATAAATATTTTAAAAAATTTTTTACTAGAATCTTCTAAAATTCTTTTCCCAGAGGGAAGAATAGCTGTGATTTCATATCATTCAATAGAAGATAGAATCATTAAATATTTTTTTAAAAAGGGAATTATAATAAATAAAATAAATTTAACCCCCCTTCCATTTAGAATGATTCATAAAAAAGTAATTAAACCGAGTTATCAAGAAATTAGAAAAAATCCACGATCTAGAAGCGCTAGATTAAGAATTGCAGAGAAGATTTAAAAATAATGTTCTTCATGAAAAAGAATATACAATATATCCTAAAAGGAAAATTTTTAGTAAAAGAAGATGCTTATCGTAGTTGGAATTTTATTGTTTTTATTACAATCTTATCTTTAATTAGTATTACTAGTTCACATATGATGGATCGTAAAATTAGAAAAATAACTAAAATTAGTGAAGAAATAAAAGAATTGAAATCTGAATATGCAGATATACATAGTAAATGTATGAAAATGCAATTGGCCTCTTTTATAAAAAAAAATTAGTTAATGGATTAAAATATTTAGAATCTCCTCCATATGAATTAGTGATAGAAAATCAGACACAAGAAAATAAATAATGATAAATAATGAAACAAAAGAGATATATTTTATTATATAAATCTTATTTGATTGGTTTCCTATTTATATTTATTGCAGCATTAATTATTTTCAATTTATTTTATATCCAAAATTACTCAGAAGGATACAAAAAATATGTTATAGAAAAAACAATTAGAACCAATTTGATTAAGGCTAAACGTGGAAATATTTATGCAGCAGATAGTAGTATTTTAGCAATGTCTGTCATAAGATATGATATTCACATTGATTTTAGATCTATATCTGAAAAATTATTTCAAGAAAATGTTTATTCTTTATGTAATTCTTTGGAATCTTTATTCAAAAAACCAAAATTTTTTTTCTATAAAAAATTTCAATACGAAAAAAAAAAGGGAAACAGATATTTCTTATTAGCAAAAAATTTAGATTATCCACATTTTAAAATATTACGAAATTTTCCTATTTTCAATAAAGGCCAAATACGAGGTGGTTTTATTGTAGAAAAAAAATATGTAGAATTCATACATTGGAAAATATTGGAAAAAGAACATTAGGATATGATGATCATAGAGGAAAAGCAGGATTAGAAGGGGCTTTTAGCAAATATTTAAAAGGAAAAGATGGAAAAAGATTAGAACAACGTATTAGTTCTAAAATATGGAAACCATTGAAATCAGAAAACGATATTAATCCAGAAGATGGAAAAGACGTTTATTCCACTATAGATATATATTTACAAGACATAGCCTACCATACATTACTTCAAGAATTATCTGTTTCTCAAGCACATCATGGATGTGTAATTTTAATGGATGTAAAAAGTGGAGAAATTCCTGCTATGATCAATCTAGAAAAAACAAAAAAAAATACTTATGAAGATTTAAGAAATTTTGCAGTGTGGGAAGGAACCGAACCTGGATCTACTTTCAAAACGATGTCGATTCTTGCAGCTTTAGAAGATAAAAAAATAGATGTAGATATGATTGTAAACACCAAAGGTGGAATCATGAAATTAAAGGGAAAAAAAATACGCGATAGTCATTATAATGGATACGTTGAAATGAATCCAAAACAAATTTTAGAACTATCTTCAAATGTAGGTATAGCAAAAATTATTTACGAAAATTATAAAGAAAATCCGGAAAAATTCATAAAACATTTACAGAAATGGAAATTGGACAGAAAGATAGGAATTGATATTCCGGGAGAAAGTATGCCTTTTATTCCAAAACCTGGAAGTAAAAATTGGAGTAGTATTACCTTGCCATGGATGACTTTTGGATATAATATAAAATTAACTCCTTTACAAATACTTACTTTTTACAATGCTATCGCGAACCAAGGAAAAATGGTGAAACCTTTATTTATTCGAGAAATAAAATATCATGGAAAAAGCATAAAAAAATATACCAAACCTATTATTATGAATCCTTCTATAGCTAAAAAATATTCTTTAATTCAAGTCCAGAATATGTTGGAAGGAGTTGTAAAAAATGGAACAGCCAAAAAATATTATGATCCAGAATATCCTTATGCTGGAAAAACAGGAACAACACAGTTAAATTATTGGATAAAAGGGGAACCTTTATCTTACAATAGTTCTTTTGTAGGATATTTTCCTGCAAAAAATCCAAAATATTCTTGTATTGTAGTGATTTCAAAACCGGAAAAAGGATACTATGGAATTGAGGTCGCCGTTCCTGTATTCGATAAAATTGCTAAATCTATTTATCCAATAATAGGAAGAAAAATGTTTTTAAAAAAGAAAAAGAATCAGAAAAATTTACTAAATCAAATTATAGAATCAAAAGATTTTGTTATTGATAAATGGATAATGCCTAATGTAGTATCTATTCCTGGAAAAGAAATTATCCCTCTATTAGAGAATAGGGGTTTTCATATCCAATATGAAGGAATAGGAAAAGTAATCTATCAGTCTGTTCAACCAGGAAAAAAATTAAAAAAAAATCAGATTATATTTTTGAAATTAGAAGAATGAAAAAACTGTTAAAAAATGTTTTGGAAAAAGTACATGTGTTAAAAATAATAGGAATCAAAAATACTTCTAAATTTATAGAAGGAATTTCTGTCGATTCCAAAATCGTACAACCTAACATGATTTTTGTAGCCAGAAAAGGAAAAAAAACAGATGGACACAAATTTATTATGGATGCTATACAAAAAGGTGCTAATACTATTATTTGTGAAAATAAATTTTTTTCTATTCATAAACATGTTACTTATGTACTTGTTCCAGATTCTGTGGAGGCTTTAGGGATTATATCATCTAATTTTTATGATCATCCTACAAAAAAAATAAAATTGATAGGAATTACTGGAACAAATGGAAAAACTTCCGTAGCTACAATACTTCATCAATTATTTTCTAAAATGGGAGAAAAAAATATTCTTATTTCTACTATGTGTATAAAAATATTATCCAAAAAGTATCCTACGACACATACAACACCGAATATTATTGATATTAATAAATATTTAAATATTTCAATACAAAAAGGGTGTAAATACGCTTTTATGGAAGTCAGTTCACATGGAATAGATCAAAAAAGAATTGCAGGATTATTATTTAAAGGGGGAGTTTTTACTAATATTACACATGATCACTTAGATTATCACAAATCTTTTCGTCATTATTTGTCTATTAAAAGACTTTTTTTTAATAATTTATCTAAAAAAGCTTTTGCATTGGTAAACTCGGATGATGAAAATTCACATCAAATTATAAAAAAAACTTTAGCTAAAATTTATTTTTATGGAATAAAAAAAAAATCAGATTTTAAAATCAAAATTTTGAAAGAAAATATTGATGGAAATCAATTACTCATTGATGGTCATCAAATATTTAGTCATTTGATAGGAAGGTTTAATATATATAATTTATTGGCTGGCTATGCTACAGCTATTTTATTAGGAAAAAACAAAAATGACATTATTAAAAGTATAAAACATGTTAGCCCTATAAATGGACGTTTTGAGCGATTGGTATCTCATTCAGGTCTTCGTATTATTATAGATTATGCTCATAATCCAGATGGATTAAAATCTGTTTTAAATACTCTTAAAAGCATAAAAAAAGATGATGAAAAATTAATTTGTGTCATAGGTTGTGGGGGAAATAGAGATAGAAAAAAACGTTCTTTGATGGGAAAAATTGTTTATGAAACATGTGATATTCCTATTTTTACATCCGATAATCCTAGAGATGAGGATATAAATAAAATATTCAATGATATGAAAAATTTTAAATCATATCTAAAAAAAAAATATATTTTAACTTTTATGAAACGAGAAGAAGCTATTCAAACTGCAATTCAAATTGCCAAAAAAAAAGATATTATTCTAATAGCGGGAAAAGGACATGAAACTTTTCAAGAAATCAAAGGAGTACGTTATTCTTTTAATGATATGAAAATTGCTAAATATTTGTTAAAAACTTACGATAAGTAAGATGATTTATTTTTTTAAATACTTATTTTTTTTTAATATAAATTCTGTTTTTTATAGAGCCATTATATCTTTTTTTTTATCATTTTGTATAGCGCTGATTTTATATCAAAAAATTATATATTGGAATAGAAAAAATCATGTTATAGGAGAACAGATCCGAGATCTTGGACTTTTTGGTCAAAAAGAAAAAGAAGGGACCCCAACTATGGGGGGGGTTGTTATTATATTTTCTACGTTAATTCCTACAATATTTTTTTCTACATTAAATAATATGTATGTATTAATGTTGATAATGACTACATTGTATATAGGTTGTATTGGGTTTATAGATGATTATATTAAAATAAAACATAATAAAAAAGGACTTAGTATAATGGGAAAAGTATTCAGTCAAATTTTATTAGGAATTTTAATTGGAGTTACTATGTACTTTAATACAAGTATTTATTCTATTCAAAAACAAAAAATAGAATCAAAATATTCACATTTTTTTAAAGAGAAAGAATATGGGTTCAAGACAACTATTCCCATTTTTTCTACATATCATAATAATGAATTTAACTATGCTTATCTTTTGAGTTGGTATAATCAAAAATGGAAAAAATATACATGGGTTGTTTTTATTCCTATTGTTATAGGAATTATTACGTTTTTATCTAATGGAGCGAATTTAACTGATGGAATAGATGGATTAACAGCTGGAATTTCTTCTATTATTTTTGCTACCTTATCTTTATTATCTATTATTTCTAGTAATAAAATATATTCCTCTTATTTTCATTTTATATATATTCCTCATCTAGAAGAAATTATAATATTTTCTTTTTCTTTTTTAGGATCTTTAATAAGTTTTCTTTGGTATAATACTTATCCAGCTCAAATTTTTATGGGAGACACTGGAAGTTTAACTATAGGAGGAGTTATTGCGACATTAGCTATTATAAATAGAAAAGAATTAATATTGCCTATTTTATGTGGAATTTTTTTTGTAGAAAATATTTCTGTAATCATGCAAGTATTGTATTTTAGATATTCTAAAAAAAAATATGGGATAGGAAAAAGAATTTTTCTTATGGCACCTTTACATCATCATTTTCAAAAACTAGGATATCATGAAAATAAGATTTTCAATCGTTTTATTATCATACAAATGATGCTCTCTATGTTAGTGTTTATTTTATTAATTATATAAAAAATAAAAAACAAACAATGAAAAAAAAATTCATAATTGTATTAGGGGGAGGAGAAAGTGGAGTTGGAGCAGCTTTATTAGCTAAAAAAAATGGATTCAAAATATTTTTATCAGATTCTGGAATTATTCTAAATAAATACAAAAAAATTTTAATAGAAAATAAAATTCCTTTTGAAGAAAAAGGACATACAGATAATATGATTATTCAAAATGCTATTAAAGTGATAAAAAGTCCTGGAATTTCTAGAAATAATCCTTTAATAAAAAAAATCAATTTTTTAGGAATTCCTATACAATCCGAATTAGAGTTTGGAAAAAATTATTTAGAAAATTCTTATATCATCGGAATTACAGGAAGTAATGGAAAAACTACAACATGTTCCATTATTTACCAAATCCTTAAAAAAAAAGGAATAAATGTAGGAATAGCAGGAAATATAGGACGTAGTTTTTCTAAAGAAATCATAAAAAAAAAGATGTTTATATATGAAATGAGTAGTTTTCAATTAGATGATTGTTTCAATTTCCGTTCAAATATCGCAGTATTATTAAATATAACAAGAGATCACTTAAATAGATATGATTACAATATTGAGAATTACATTGATTCTAAATTTAGAATAGCGACTTTTCAAAAAAAAGAAGATATTTTTATTTATAATTATGACGATCCTATTATAAGAGAGGGTTTAAAAAAATACTACATTGAATCTCAATGTATTCCTTTTTCTATAAAGGAAGAATTACATATAGGCGCTTATATAAAAGATAAAAAAATATTTATTCGAAATCAAAAAAACAAAGAAATATATTTACTAAATGTAAAAAATATTCCTTTAACAGGAGATCATAATCTTTATAATATTATGGCTTCATCAATTATATCCGAAATATTAAACGTAAAAAAAGAATCAGTAATTTCCATACTATCAAAATTAAAATCGATAGAACATCGCATGGAAAAAATACGAAATATAAATGGAATACAATTTATTAATGATTCTAAAGCCACTAATGTAAATGCAGTTTTTTATGCATTAAAAAGTACAAATGCGCCTATCATATGGATAGCAGGAGGAGAAGATAAAGGAAACAATTATATAGAATTAATTCCTTTAGTGAAACAAAAAGTAAAAGCTATAATTTGTTTAGGAAAAAATAATAAAAAAATTACAAATTTTTTTAAAAATATCATTGATATTATTTTGGAAACAAATAATATGAAGAAAGCTGTTTATATGGCTTATATATTATCTTCCCATGGATATAATGTGTTATTTTCTCCTGCTTGTTCTAGTTTTGATCTTTTTAAAGATTATAAAGAAAGAGGAAACAAATTTAAACAAGAAGTAATAAAACTGAGTTTATGAAAATTTATAATAAAATAGACCTATTTTTAAATAAATATATAAAAGGAGATAGATATTTATGGGCTTTTATATCTTTGTTAGCTATATTTTCATTTTTGCCAGTTTATTCTGCTAGCACAAATTTAGTTTCTACATATGGAGGAACAAATACAGTATTTAGTTATTTATTAAAACATGCTCTTTTTTTGTTAGTCGGTTTTTTTATCCTGTTTTTCACTCAATTCATAGACTATAAATATTTTTACCGTATGTCTATTTTTTCCATGCCTATCGTATTTATTTTATTAATTTTAACGATAACTCAAAGAAAAGAATTGGATGGAGTGAATGCTTCTCGTTGGTTACATATTCCTATTATAAATATATCTTTTCAAACTTCCAATATCGCTGGATTAGTTCTTTTCATTTATTGTGCTAGATATTTAGCTAATAAAAAGAAAGAACGAATAAATTTCATAAATTCTTTTTTTCCTTTGTTGTTTCCAGTATTTTTTATTATTGGATTAATTTTCCCTGCGAATGGTTCTACTGCTGCTATTGTTTTTCTATCCGTTTTAATCTTACTTTTCATAGGGGGATATCCATTCACAAGTATCATAGGAGTTTTTTTAATGGGAATTTTATTTGCAGGAATATATATTTATTCTGTTATTAAATGGGGAAAACCTATGAATAGGGTTTATACATGGAAAAGCCGTATAGAAAAATTTTTGGATCATGAATCTGAAGAAAGTTATCAAATGAAACAATCTAAAACAGCTATAGTTTTAGGAAATAAATTGGGTCGTGGTCCTGGAAAAAGTGTTTTCAAGGCTTTTTTACCACAATCATCCTCAGATTTTATTTATTCTATTATAATCGAAGAATACGGATCTGTTGGAGGGGGAATACTTTTATTCATCTATATACTAATTCTAATCAGAATTATGATAATAGCTACGAAAGTACAAATTTATTTTTGTTCTTTATTGGTCATTGCTGTAGGTTATCCTATTATCAATCAAGCACTTATTAATATGGGAATAGCTGTTGGGTTATTTCCAGTTACAGGACAGACTTTGCCACTGATTAGTGCTGGAGGGACTTCTATGTGGGTCACTTTCTTTAGTTTTGGCATTATATTAAGTGTCAGTAGAATAATATATAAGGATTATACGGATCAAATGATAATTCATAATGAATCACATTAATCATAACATTTCACCTAAAATAATTATTGGAAGTGGAGGGACCGGAGGACATATATATCCAGGAATAGCTATTGCTAATGAACTTAAAAAAAAATTCCAAAAATTGATATTTTGTTTATTGGATCTAAAAATCACATGGAAATGCGAGAAATCCCCAGATTGGGGTATTCCATTGAAGAAATTTGTATTTCAGGTGGAAGAAACAAATTTCTTTCTATGTCAGGTGGGATTATGTCTATACAACTAATATATAGTTTATTTTTAGCTAACAGAATTATTAAAAAGTTTTCTCCAGATATAGTTATTGGAACAGGTGGATTTGTCAGTTTTCCTACTTTATATGCTGCCAAAAAAAATAAAATACCTATCTTGATTCAAGAACAAAATTCTTTTCCTGGATTGACCAATAGAATATTTTCTCGTTATGCAAATAAGATATGCATTGCTTATGAACAAGCCAAAAAGTACTTTCCAAAGGACAAAACGATTGTAACCGGAAATCCAGTCAGATCTGAAATTTTACAATTACCTAGTAAAGAAGAAGCTTGTATTCATTTAGGATTAAAAATCACAAAACCTATTATTTTATCTATAGGAGGAAGTCAAGGATCCAATAGTATGAATAATGCTTGGATAAAAGGATTAAAAAAGATAATAGAATGGGATATGCAACTTATTTGGCAAGTAGGAAAATTAGATTTTCATAAAATAAAAAAAGATAAAATGCCTCATCATTCGAATATTATTTTCATGGAATTTATTGAAAATATACCTGCATATTATGCAGCTGCAGACATCATTGTATCTAGAGCTGGAGCTTTAACTATATCAGAAATATGTTTAATAGGAAAACCATCTATCTTGATTCCTTTTCCTGGTTCCTCAAATGATCATCAAAATAAAAATGCGAAAATATTAGAAGAAAAAAAAGCGGCTTTAATTATAAAAAATGAGGAAATAGAGCAAAAACTAGTGAATTCTGTTATACAATTAGTGAATGATCACAATATGAAAGAAAAAATGAGAATAAACATATTAAAATTAGGGAAACCTAAAGCGACAAACGATATTATAAACGAGATTTTACAAATTATTTTATGAATTTAAACCAAATTGATTCTTTTTATTTTATAGGAATAGGAGGAATCGGGATGAGTTCTTTGGCTAGATATTTTCATACTATGGGGAAAACTGTTTCTGGTCATGATAAGAATAAAACTTTTTTGACAAAAGAATTAGAAAAAGAAGGAATATCCATCAATTATTATGATAATATTAAAACATTACCTAAGTGGGTATTATCTAAACAATGTTTGATTGTATATACTTCAGCTATTCCTAGTCATCATAAACAATGGATGTATTTAAGAAAATATGGAAAAAATATAAAAAAACGCTCTCAAGTATTATCTTTAATTACAGAAAACGCTATTTGCATCGCCATAGGAGGAACACATGGAAAAACAACTACTTGTACCTTGTTAGGACACATTTTATATAGTGTAGGAATGAATGTTACTGCTTTTTTAGGAGGAATATCTGAAAATTATCAATCGAATTTAATCTTGAATAGAATATTAAATAGAAAAAAAATTTTTTTGGTAGAAGCCGATGAATTTGACCATTCTTTTTTATACTTATCTCCTAATATAGCATGTATCACCTCTTTAGACCAAGACCATGTCGATACTTATCCCAAAAAAGAATCTTTGAAAAAGGCTTATATAACTTTTGCAAAAAAAATAAAAAAACCATATAAAAAAATATTTCTTTGTCAAGAAGAATCTTTTCAATCTGATCACGCTATATATTATTCTGTATTGAAAAAAGAAAATTATTATTCCAATCATCTTTATATGAAAGAAAATAAATGGTATTTTGATTTTCATACTCCTATCAAAACATGGAAATCTTTACCTTTGCCCATTCCAGGTCAACATAATTTAAAAAACATTACTGCCGCATTGGCTATATCTGATTATTTAAAAATTCCTGAAGAAGAAATTAGGAAAGCTTTATTTTTATTTAAAGGGATCAAAAGAAGATATTCTATTCATTATCAATCTTCCCAAAAAATATATATAGATGATTATGCACATCATCCTACAGAAATCAATGCTTTAATCGATACTGTAAGGGAATGTTTTCCAAATAAAAAAATATTGGGTATTTTTCAACCTCATTTATTTAGTAGAACTAAATTTTTTGAAGAATCTTTTGCAAAAAGTTTAGAACGTCTTGATACTTTAATTTTATTAGATATTTATCCAGCTAGAGAATTTCCAATAAATGGTATTAATTCTAGTAATCTATTAAAAAAAATTAAAATGAGTTCTAAAGAAATATCTATTATGTCCAAAGTTTTAGAAAAGGTTAAAAAAAAATGTTTTGATATTATTTTGACAATAGGTGCTGGGGATATAGACACCTTAATTCTTCCTATTAAAGAATGGTTGTGGAAACGATATGGAAAAATAAATGAAAAATAATAAAACATTTTTTATTTTATTATTATATATAATTTGTATGATCCCGTTTTTTTATTTTTCTCAAAAAACGCATAAAAATAGAATTATAAAAAAATTTAATATTGTTATTGATCCCTTATCTGAAAATCATTTTATAAATGAAGAAATTGTTAAAAAGATTCTGTTTTCTAAAACAAAAGAAATTGATAAAAAAATTGGTCAATTATGTATATTAAGAATGGAAAAAAAATTAAATAATTATCCTTTTATAAAAAAATCTGAAGTGTTTCTTAGTGTAGATGGGACTCTAAATATTATAATTTTGCAAAAAGAACCCATATTAAGAATCAAGAATGGAAATAAAGAATATTATCTTACCAAAGATGCGGAAAATTTAGAACTTTCTTCTTTTTTTTCCCCAAAAGTTATATTGGCAAAAGGGTCTTTTTCAAAAGAAGAAAAAAAACATTTAACAAATTTAATAAAATTTATAAACTCTGATGAGTTATTGAAAAACCAAATTATTAGCATCAAAAAAAATAACGAAAATTCATTTATTTTAATCCCAAAAATCGGAAATCATCATATTATATTAGGAAATATAAAGGATTTTAAAAATAAATTGAATAAATTAAGAGCATTTTATAAGCAGTACCTAAATAAAATAGATATTGATCAATACAAAAAGATTGATTTACAATATAAAGACCAAGTAGTCGCAAAAAAAAGATAAGTCTATGGAATATCAAGATATAGCTATAGGTCTTGATGTGGGAACCACGAAGATTGTAGCTATGGTAGGAAGGAGAAATGAATATAATAAGATTGAGATCTTAGGCATAGGGAGATCTAAAAGTGTAGGTGTGCATAGAGGAGTTGTAAATAATATAACTCAAACAATTGAAGCTATTCGTGAAGCCGTATCGGAAGCCGAGCATAGTTCTGGATTAAAAATAAAAGAAGTTATTGTTGGAATAGCAGGACAACATATTAGAAGTTTACAACATAATGATTATATTACTAGATCAGATTTTGAAAATGTCATTAGTCAAAAAGATATACAAAAATTAATAGATCAAGTTTATAAAATGGTTATGCAACCAGGAGAAGAAATTATTCATGTACTTCCACAAGAATATAAAGTTGATAGTCAAGCAGAAATAGGAGAACCTATAGGAATGTATGGAAGCCGTTTAGAAGCGAATTTTTATGTAGTAGTAGGACAAATATCTTCGATACGAAATATTGGAAGATGTGTAAAAGCTGCAGGATTGAATTTAGCGGATATGACTTTAGAACCTTTAGCTTCTGCTGAAGCTGTATTAAGTACCGAAGAAAGAGAAGCAGGAGTGGCTTTAGTGGATATAGGAGGGGGTACTACAGATATTGCTATATTTAAAGACAATATTATTCGTCATACTGCCGTGATCCCTTTTGGAGGAAATGTCATAACTGAAAATATAAAAACAGATTGTCTGATTATTGAACGGCAAGCAGAATTATTGAAAATAAAATTTGGATCTGCATGGCCAGGAGAAAATAAGGAGACAGAAATTGTTTGTCTCCCTGGATTAAGAGGTCGTGATCCTAAAGAAATTTCTTTAAAACACCTTTCCCAAATTATTCATATACGAGTATGTGAAATTTTGGAACAAGTAAATGTGGAAATAAAAAATTATGGAAATGAAGAACAAAAGAAAAGACTTATTGCAGGGGTAGTTATGACAGGGGGAGGTTCTCAACTTCAACATATTCGTCCGTTAACAGAATATATTACTGGAATGGATGTTCGTATAGGTTATTCTAATGAACATATTGCAGGAGGAGAAAATGGGATTATAAGCAATCCAGAATACGCTACGTCTATAGGATTAGTAATAAAAGGACTTGATTATAAAAAAAAATATCTTTGTAAAAACACAGATCTAGGACATAGATATGATGAAAAATCTGAGTTTATTTCTACAAAATTTTATAATAAAAATCGTAGATTAAATTATGATGAAGATCATAAAAATAAAAAAATAAAAAAAATCAAAATCTTTTCTTGAAATTTGGGCCGATAAGTTCCGTCAAATATTGAATGATACAGAATAATAAATCATGAAATGAAAAAAGAAGATTTTATAAAAAAAGAAAACGATAAATTGGAATTAACAAAAAATCGTTCAGCTTCCATAAAAGTAATTGGAGTCGGAGGAGGAGGAAGTAATGCTTTAAGTCATATGTTTGAACAAGGAATTAATGGTGTAGATTTTATAGCATGTAATACAGATGCACAAGCATTAAATAATAATCCAGTTCCTATAAAAATTCAATTGGGTGCTTCTATTACAGAAGGACTTGGTGCAGGAGCCGATCCAGAAGTAGGAGAAAAAGCTGCATTAGAAAGTTTGGAGGAAATAAAAAGTATTTTAGATTCTAACACAAAAATGACTTTTATTACAGCAGGAATGGGTGGAGGTACGGGAACTGGTGCAGCTCCAATTATTGCAGGAATTTCTAAAGAAAAGGGAATTTTAACTGTAGGGATCGTTACAATTCCATTTCATTTTGAAGGAAAAATGAGATTACAACAAGCTCAAAAAGGAATAGAAGCATTAAGAAAAAATGTAGATTCTCTCATTGTTATTAATAATGATAAATTGAGAGAATTATATGGTAATTTAGGATTTAAAGCCGGTTTTTCAAAAGCAGATGAAGTTTTAACTACTGCTGCTAAGGGGATTGCTGAAGTCATTACTCATCATTATAAACAAAATATAGATTTAAGAGATACAAGAACTGTTCTTAAAGAAAGTGGAACAGCTGTTATGGGGTCTTCCATTGCTGTTGGAGAGAATCGAGCGAAGGAAGCTGTAGTCCAAGCTTTAGATTCTCCATTATTGAATGATAATAAAATTACAGGAGCCAAGAATGTTCTTCTTCTTATCGTTTCAGGAAAAATAGAAATTACTATAGATGAAATAGGAATTATTAGTGATTATATTCAAACTGAAGCAGGAAATAATGCCAATATTATTATGGGGATCGGAGAAGACGAAAGCTTGGAAGAAGCCATTTCCGTCACTATAGTAGCGACCGGGTTTCCTACGGAAATACAGCGTGCGATTAATCACGAAGAAAAAAAAATATTTCATAAGTTAGAAGAACCTTATGAACAAAGGTTAAATAAAATGGGAGAAATTCATTCTTACTCAAAACGAATTGATCCTTATTTTTCAAAAATCGATTCACAATCAAGTCATTCAAGTCATTTAGATTATAAAAGTAAAAAAAATGACTTTTCATCGAATCAAAAACAAAATATTTTTGATCAGTCTATAAATTCAAATTTTTTTATAGAAAAAAAACATAAAAAATATATGCTAGAAGATAATTTTGATCTTCCTATCTCATACAATGAAAATGAAAAAATATTAAAAAATCGTATTCATAAAAAAGAAAATAATACAAATCAAGAGTTGAATTGATGACTCCTAATATACCAAAAGGGACCAGAGATTTTTCATCCGTTGAGATGAATAAACGAAATTATTTAATTCAAACGATTCGAAAACAATTTGAACTTTTTGGTTTCAATCCAATAGAAACTCCTTCTATTGAAAATATTTATACTATTATTGGTAAATATGGAGAAGAAGGAGATTCCTTAATATTTAAATTGTTACATTCAGGCAATTTTTTAAAAAAAAGAATTTTAGATTTTTTAAAAGAAATTAAGAATGATAAAAAAACAGTAAACATTGCAAAATATTTTATTGAAAATATATCGAATAAAGCTCTTAGATATGATTTAACGATTCCTTTTGTTCGTTATGTAGTAATGCATAAAAATGAAATCGTTTTTCCTTTTAAAAGATATCAGATACAACCTGTATGGCGTGCAGACAAACCTCAAAAAGGAAGATTTAGAGAATTTTATCAATGTGATGCAGATATGATGTCATTTTCTTGTTCTTTATGGGAAGAAATAGAATTAATTCAACTTTGTGACGAAATTTTTACTAAATTGAATTTTCCTATCATTCTTTATATTAATCATAGAGATATCCTAGGAGGATTAGTTGAAATAGCTGGGATAGAAGATCATTTATGGAAAGACTTTACTACATCTTTAGATAAATGGAATAAAATTGGACGAGATTTAGTAAAAAAAGAAATGCTTAACAAAGGGATTTCATCTCAATCATTTGATAAAGTGGCGGATTTTATCGATATGAAAGAAAATTTCTATAATAAAGAAAAACATTTGACTATCGCCTTACAAAATTCTGAAAAAGGGAAAAAAGGCCTACGAGATTTAAATTTTATTTATAACAATATAAAAAATATTTCTTTACAAAAGACAAAATTGGAATGGAATCTTTCTTTATCCAGAGGTATGAATTATTATACAGGTACAATATTAGAAATTGTTCCATTCAACAATAGAAATTCTATTTCTATTGGAGGAGGAGGAAGATATGATCAATTAGCTAATTCATTTGGAATGAATAATACTTATGGAGTTGGCGTTTCTTTGGGATTGGACAGAATTTATTTAGAAATGGAGAGAGAAAATTTATTTCAAACAGTTTATAATTATCCTTCAAAAGTTTTGTTTATTCATTTTGGAAATGAAGAGGTTTTGTATGCATACAAAATAATCAAATTTTTGAGAGAAAAAGGAATTTCTACTCAGTTATATCCTAATGCAGATAAAATAGGAAAACAATTTAGATATGCTAATGATAACAATATTCCGTTTGCTATTAGCATAGGAAAAAATGAAATCAATAAAAACAAAATTAAAATGAAAGATATTCAAAAAAAAACAGAAAAAGAATACGATAACATTAACGATGTTGTGGAATCCATTCACGAAAAAATTATGAAAAAATTTGATTAAGTGCTTTTTTTTTCCAAATAAAAAATCCTATTATAGCCAATAGGACAAGGACAATAAATAAAATTCCTGTCAATATAAAACCCTTAAAAAAATAAAGAGGAACGGAAATTACGTTTCCTACCATCCAAAATATCCAATTTTCTACTTTTCTCATGGCCATTTGATACATACCAGAAAAATAAATCCCCGTTGTCAGTACATCTATCCAATCAGAATGATATTTAAGTTTTCCATAAAAAAGATAAATCATCATACTGAAAACACAAGTGAATAAAAACAAAATAAAAGTATAGAAATAATCTTTTTTATTACAAAAAGTGATAGGGGTTTCTTTATTCTTCTCTTTCTTATATATCCATGTATACCATCCATAAAAACTCATTAACGTGTAATACAAGTTTATAATAAAATCTCCATAAAGAGAAATCTCAAAAGTTAAATAACTATATATAATAGTGCTGATTATCCCTATTGGATATACCCATACATTATTTTTTTGAGCACAAAAAACACTAGATATTGTAAATACTACAGCCGTAAATTCTAAAATTGTATGATAATAACTATTATGATAATAAGGAGATAAAAGAATATCTATCCAATCATTCATATTATTTGTCTATAATATAAACTAAGTAATGTTCTTCTATTTTTCTATAGAAAGCATAAAATCGTTTACTATAGGAATTTTTTATAATCCAACATGATACACAAGAATCCTTTTTAAGAGGAATAGAAAAAGGAGAAACTTTATAATGATCTAAAAAACTATAAAAAATACCACCTTCTAGTTTATATAAACTTTCTTTAATTCCCCATATAATATACAAATAATCTTCTTCATAATTTGGATGAATAAAAATAGATTCATCATCCCTAATAAATTTTTTCTTTATTTTCATTATTTTTTTATCTTTTCGTAATTTTTCTATGTCTATTCCTATCTGATAAGAACTTATAGCTACGGCTATTTTTTCAAAAGAATGACTTAAAGAAATATATTTTTCTTCAGGAAAAAGAAAAGGTTTTCTTTTTTTATTATAAATAATATTCATTTTTATGCCTATATATCTCAAAGCATAACGGATCCCTAAAAATTCTATTTTTCGTTTTTTTGACAGGGATAAAAAAAACATCTTTTCTTTATCTGAAAGAAAAAGTTTTTTAAAAAACATAGTTTCTAAAAAAATAAAATTTTTCCATTTAAAAACTATGATTGTTGTATGATAGTGATAGGTATATAAATTCATTCTATTTTTTTATAATCTATTTAAATCTAGCTATTTTTTTTGTACTATTGTGAAATAGGTATATATGTAATGTATGTATGAAAAAAAAAATTGAAAAAGCATTAGAAAATGTTATTATTGTTGATAATAAAAATATCATAGAATCTGGTTGGGTAAAAAAAATAGATTTATTAGATAATGAAATCAAGATCTACTTGAGTTTATCCAATCCCGCTATGCATATAAAAAATAAACTTATAAAAGATATTACCCGTTCTATAAAAAATCAAAATATTTCAGATACAATAGGTATAAAAATAGAAATCAAATCAGATACAAATACAAAAACAAAATCTATAATAAAAAATATAATAGCAGTTGCTTCTGGAAAAGGAGGAGTAGGAAAATCTACAATCTCAACAAATATTGCTGTTTCTTTAGTAAAAATGGGGTTTCATGTAGGATTATTAGATGCGGATATTTATGGCCCTTCTATTCCATTAATGTTTAATATTGAAAATAAATCTGTTAATTTTCAATATAAAAATGGAATTATAAATCCTATTACTAGTTATGGAGTTAAAATTCTATCCATAGGTTTTTTTTCAAAATATGGACAGGCTATTGTTTGGAGGGGGCCCATGGTAACTAAAGTTTTAAGACAGTTTATGCACGAAACTAATTGGGGAAAATTAGATTTTTTAATTGTAGATTTACCACCAGGAACAGGGGATATTCATTTATCTCTTTTACAAGAAATTCCATTAAAAGGAATTGTTATAGTAAGTACATCTCAAAAAATAGCTTTGTCGGATGTCAATCGGTCTGTAGGAATGTTTCGTATTGAATCTATTTATGTTCCCATACTTGGAATTATAGAAAATATGTCTTATGTTTTATCAAAAAAACAAAAATGTTATTTTTTTGGAAAAAATGGAGTTAAAGATTTTTCTAAAAAAATGAATATTTTTTTTCTGGGAGAAATTCCCATGTTACAAAACATACGAGAATATTCAGATTTAGGAATACCTGTTGTATTAGAAAATGAGGAAGTTAGAAATATATTTCTAAATATTACGAAAAATATTATCAATCAATTGTATGGAATAAATATTATTAACAAAGTTTGATAAATTCTTTTATTATTAATATTAGAAGAGATATAGATTTTTCTGTTTCTTGATCAAGCTGTTTTAAAAAATTGATTTCATTGGAATTATGTCGATTATTTTCTTTGGTTTGTTCATATGCCCCCCCTATCCCCATAATGATGGATATAGAAAATACTCGTAAATTCATGCATCTGGCTGTGATAACATCTGTAATCAGATTCATACCTACACTATCCCCCCCTATAGATCGTATCATTGCATATTCTGCATATGTTTTATAATTAGGATAAGGATAAGCAACATATACTCCTTTCTGAATAATAATGTTATGATTCATAGCAATATTTTCTGCAATTTCTATCATTTTTTTATCATATGGTTCTGTGATTTCAAAGAATCTATTTTTTATAAATTCTTTTATATTAGGATTTTCAGGAAAAAAATTAATATGATCTTTAATTAACATAACATCTCCCATTTTATAGTTGGGATTGACTCCAGCAGAAAAATTCATCAATATTAATTTATCTATTCCTATATTTTTACACAACAGGACTATAAGGAAATTGTTTGTTCTATTTTCTTCATAAAAATGCTCTATTAAAAGGACTACATTCTTATCTCCTATTTTACCGAATAAAAATTTTCCATATAAGTTTTTTTTTGAAAAAAGGGGGATTTCTTCATAAAAAATGCATATAGGATTTTTGATCTCCTCTATAAATTTATAGAATTGATCTCCTAATAATAAAATCCCAAAATCAGGTTTTTCTTTGATTTTATTTTGTATATATTGTTTTGATTTTTCTAAAGTTATAGTCATTGACATAAATTCAAGTTTTTATCAAATTATACGAACGAACACAACATAGGAAAAAATAAAACAAAGGTAAATTGTTTCATTATTATTATTTGATTAATTTTGACTTATTGTATGACATTTACTTCTCTTGATAAAGGGATTCCAAATTTTTTTTTTATGTTTTTTATTATTTTTTCAGAAAAAGAATATATATCCATTCCAGTCGCTTTCCCATAGTTTACTAAAATGATAGGTTTTTTTTCATATATTCCTACATTTCCAATTTTTTTTCCTTTCCATCCTATATTTTCAATTAATGAATTAACAGATAGTTTGATTTTGTGATTAAAAACACTATAGCCTATAATATCTGGATATTGATGTTTAAGTTTTTGAAAATCTAACACCCCTATTATAGGATTTGTGAAAAAACTACCAGCATTTCCAATTTTTTTTGGATTTGGAAGTTTTTTTTGTCTAATATTAAAAATTGCCTGAATTAAATCGTTCATAGTAGGTGTTTTCACATTCATATTTTCTAATTCTTTTTTAATTTCTACATAAGATGTATTTAATTGTTTATATTTTTTTCTTAAAATAAAAAAAACAGATAAAATCAGAAATTTATTTCTGTAATGAGGATGCTTAAAACAAGAATCACGATATGTTAATTGACATTCTTGACGTGTAAATTCTCTTATTTTTCTATTATCTATTTCATATGCTTCTACTTTGATTAAAGTATCTTTGATTTCTGTTCCATATGCCCCGATGTTTTGAATGGGGGCGGCTCCAACTGTACCAGGAATAAATGATAGGTTTTCTAACCCACTAAATCCTTTTTTTATCGTCCAATTTACAAACTCATCCCAATTTTCTCCAGCATAAGCTTGAACAATAGCTTGATAATCATTTTCTTTTATTATTTTTTTTCCTTTCATTCCCATTTTTATTACTATTCCCGGATAATAATCTTTTATAAAAAGAATATTACTCCCATTTCCTAAAAAAAGTTTTGATATGTACGGATATATATCCAAAATATATTGAAGGTCTTTTATACTTTTTACTTCTACAAAATAACGAGCATAAATATTTATTCCAAATGTATTAAATTTTTTTAGAGAAAAGTTTTTTTTAATGAACATGTGAAAAATATTTCATAAATACATAAATACAATTTTGTACGTAAATATTGTATGATTAAATTTATCTATAGTAAAAATATAAAATTGTTATTCTTTATGAAAAAAGGAGGAAGTTTTTTTTGGGGGGTTGTTTTAGGAACCATGGCTGGTTTAATAGTAGGGATGATATTAACTCCAAGAAAAGAAGAAAAAATAAAAAACATATTAGAAAAAAAAACAGAAGAATTAAGAAATAATTTACAGGAAATTGGGAAACAAATTGGAAAAAAGGTACATAAAATTAAATCAAACTTTGAATCTAAATGGAAAAAAAATAAAATAGAAAAAATGGATCAAGTAGAAGATGAATTAGGAACTTAAAATTTTAATTAATAGGTTTTTCTTTAAAATGTTCATTTTTATTAGGAATTTTATTCATAAAAAATGGTGTATTTTTAGAAATGAAATCATTCAAATATTAATTTCTATTATGACAGAGATTTTTTTGAATTTTTTACTGTTGATATTTTGTATTATTATTTTTTTTTTAGTCAGCCTTTCTTTATGTTTTTTTCTTTCTTTTTATTTTGGAAATTATGTTATAGGATTTGGAATTTTAACCATTTTATATTTCTTAATTTTTATTCTTATATTTTATTTTGGAAGAGATATTACAAGATTTATTATCAAGAATTTATTTAATAAATCTTTTATTAAAATTTTTGATCATAAAAAATGATATAGTATGAAAAAATTAGAAATTGTTTATGGAATACATCCATTGATAGAAGCTATTATAGCTAAAAAAACTATTAGTAGACTTTTTTTTCAAAGAGGATTAAAACAAGAATCAAATGCTTACAAAAAATTAATAACTCTTTCCAAAAAAGAACATATTCCAATTCAAACTGTTTCAAAACAAAAATTCTATCAATTAAAAAATAAAAATCATCAAGGAGTTTTTGCTGTTATTCCCCCTATAGAAACTTATTATATAGAAGATTTGCTTCCTATGTTTTATGAAAAAAGAAAAAATCCACTTTTGATCATTTTAGATAGAATTACAGATGTAAGAAATTTTGGATCAATCATACGTACTGCTGCATGTGCAGGAGCAGATGCTATTATCATTCCCAAAAAAGATACAGCTATGATTGGATCTGATTCTATAAAAACTTCTTCAGGAGCTTTATTTAGGGTTCCAATATGTCAAGAAAAAAATATACTGAACACAATAGTATTTTTGAAAAATTATGGATTAAAAATTGTTTCTGCTACAGAAAAATCCAATATGTATTGGTACGATATTGATTTTTCTGGTCCAATAGCTCTAATATTAGGAAATGAAGAAAAAGGAATTTCTTCTAAATATTTAAAAGCTTCCTATGAAAAAGTAAAAATTCCGGCAATAAAAGGAATTTCATCTTTAAACGTATCTGTAGCTTGTGGTATTATTTTGTATGAGATCTTCAGACAAAGAAAATATCAATTTAAAACTCACTTTTAAATTGTTTCAAAAAACGAATGTCATTATCAAAATAAATTCTAATATCTTTTATTTTATAAATTATTAGAGCTAAACGTTCAATTCCCAATCCAAAAGCAAATCCAGAATATATTTCTGAATCAATATTTACGTTTTTTAAAACTTGGGGATCTATCATTCCACAACCCATAATTTCTACCCATTCATTATTACAATATATATCCACTTCAGCACTCGGTTCTGTGAATGGGAAATAAGAAGGACGAAATCTAATTTTTTCTTCTCCAAAAAGAGAAGTGATCAAATAATGAATCGTTTGTTTTAAATCAGAAAAAGAAACTTTTTTATCTATATAAAATCCTTCCGCTTGATGAAACATGAAATTGGAACGTGACGAAATAGTTTCATTTCTATATACTTTTCCGGTAGACAATATACGAAAAGGCGGAGTATGCTTTTTCATATATCGTATTTGTACAGAGGAAGTATGTGTCCGTAACAAAATATCTTGATTTTTGCATAAGAAAAATGTATCTTGCATGTCTCTAGATGGATGATAAATAGGAATATTTAAAGCTGTAAAATTATGCCAATCATCCTCTATTTCAGGCCCATCTACATAAGTAAATCCAATTTTTATAAAAATATCTATTATTTTATTTTTTATAATAGATAAGGGATGTCTCCCCCCTATTTCTATGGATTGTCCTGGTAGAGTAGGATCGACTTTTAGCACTTTTTCATTTTTTATGTCATTTTTTAAATGAAAAACATTTATTTTGTTTTGAGCTTCTTTTTTTAATTCATTAATAATTTTTCCATAAATTTTTCTTTTATGAATGGAAATTTTTTTGAATTCTTTAAATAAAATTATTAAAATTCCCTTTTTTTTTCCTAGAAACTTAATTCTAAATGTTTCTAAATCATTATATGTTTTAATATGAAAAGATTTGATTTCTTTTTTAATTTGATCTATTTTTTTATCCATAATATTTATTAAATAATATTTTCGTCATTCATATAACGAATAATAGCTTTTTTGATTAAAAATAATTGATCTTTATGATTAAAAGGAATTTTATTTTTCAATATATAATGAGGCCATCCTTCTTTATCTTTTCCCAGAAACAAATAGTAACCAAAAGGTTCTAATATTCTACATATTGCAATATGTAGAATATGAATTTTATCTTCTTTATTGAAAGATGGATTCTTTCCTTTTCCTAATTCTTGAATTCCTATTAGGTAAATAATTCCAATTATATCAATTTTTTCTTCTACAGAAAAATTATTTTGTATATATGATATGATTTTATTCCAATTGGTATGAAATTGTTGCATGAATTTTTTTTCCATTTTATTTAGTATATTAAAAATATGTTAGATATTATTATTATAATTCTAGTTTTATATGGTGGATATCATGGATATAGAAAAGGGTTAATTTCTCAATTATTCATATTTATGACATCTTTAATATTGATTTTCAAAGGGTTTTATGTTTTCAATTTCATAAAAGGGATTTTAAAAGAAGTTAATATAATAAGTAAAAAACCTTACATGTTGATGATTTATTCTATAATCATTTCACTATTTTCTATTATTATTATCGCTTTTATCATTAAAAAAATCATAGAATTGATAATAATTATTACATGGATGAAACCTCTAGATAGATTGGGTGGTGGAGTATTGGGCATGATTAAATATTTTTTTTGTCTTTTAATATGTATTCTTTTTCTAAAAGAAGCAAATAAAAAAATAGATTTATTTCCTTATAATTTCTTCCAAAATTCCTTTGAAAAAAAATTTCAATTTTTTTTCTATCAAAAAGGATCTTTATTAAATAAATTGAAAGAATTATATTTTAAATTTTATGAGTTTTAAAAAAAAAATTTTTTCTATTTTAGAAAAAAAAGAATTTGATAATTTGACATGGGATATATTTCATTATCAAATTCAAAATAATAAACTTTATAAAAGTTATCTTCAATCCTTAGAGGTGAATCCATTTGAAATCAGAAATATTTCTGAAATTCCTTTTTTACCTATTTCTTTTTTTAAAACGCATCGTATTAGCAGTACAACGAATTGTTATGATATTATTTTTACTAGCAGCGGCACTACTGGAATCAAAAGTAAACATTATATCAAAGATTTGAGTATTTATATTGATAGTGTTCGAAACGGTTTCGAATTTTTTTATGGTCCAATAGAGAAATTTCAGTTTTTAGGATTTTTTCCTACAGATAGAAAAGATTCTTCTTTAATTTATATGGTAAAATATTTAATACAAAAAACATATAAAAATGGGAGTCATTTTGTCCCTCATACTTTTTATAAAGATAAGCATATTATTCCTAATCAAAATGATAAAAATATTTTCATTTTTGGACTTAGTTTTTCTTTATTGGATTTTATAGAAAAATACAATCATACGAAACAAAATGAATTCCAAAATAAAGTCATAATTATGGAAACAGGAGGGATGAAGGGAAAAAGAAAAGAGATCATTCGAGAAGAATTACACAATATTTTAAAAAAATTTTTTTCTGTCAAGGAAATTCATTCGGAATATGGAATGACAGAATTACTTTCTCAAGCATATGCAAAAAAAAACGGGATATTTCAATGTCCTCCTTGGATGAAAATATATATAAGAGATACTGAAGATCCTTTTATACATGTTGATCACAATAAAATAGGAGGAATTGATATTATTGATTTATCAAATTATCTATCTTGTCCTTTTATTTCTACCCAAGATTTGGGAAAAAAAATCAGTGATAATGAATTCGAAGTATTAGGAAGGATGGATTTTTCAGATATACGAGGATGTAATCTAATGACTTCCATTTGTTAGAAAGTTAAAAAGGATGCATCTTTTTTGGATGAAATATGGGATAATGTATCGTGATACAATAGAACCATATCTTCTATATTTTCCGTAATTTTTTTTGATTGTCGAAGAATATCTAACATCAAAAAAGTATTTTTTGTTCCATATTTTTTATGGATAATTCCTATCACCTGTTGATTCATTTGCTCCTCAATTTTTTTTATAATTTGATTTTGTATAGTACAAGAAAATTGCTTACAATTTTTATCTGTTGTTATTCTTTTTATGATGTTGAAATGTTCAATCATAAGATGCTCAAGTATTAATAAATTCTTTTTTTGTTTATATTTTAAAGGTTTATGACTGTTGATTACATGAAACAATGTATGATTCGCAATAATATCTGAAGATTCAATGATTTCTTTAGTTTTATTGTATATATGGATATAAAGAATTCCAGCAATTGGTTCGCCATTTTTTGTTTTTCTAATCACTTTAATTAAAGAGTCATGTATATTCGTAAAATTTTCTTTTACTCTTAAAAAATAATTTCTATTTTCTTGAAGAATTTTTAAATTTTCTTGAGTAATTCCTGCTATACTATTTTTGTAAATACTCTCAATATATTCAAGTATCGGCTTTATAATATCGAAAGTTTTGCTTAAAGTCATCTCTAAAGTTAGATTCACTACTCCAAAAAATGGTTTTTCTTCTATTTTTTTATCTTGCATTTTATTATATAGTTTATAACTTCTGTAAAAAACAAATACAATCAAAAAAATAAGAAAAAGTAGAGCCCATATTTTAAAAAAATATAAAAAAGAAGCTGTGATTCCCGCCATAGTAAAAGCAATAAAACCTGTTAGAAACCATCCTCTTATGACTTTTAATACTCCTGAAACTCGATAAACGGCACTTTCTCTATCCCATGCTCGATCTGAAAGAGAAGTTCCCATAGATACCATAAAAGTCACAAAAGTAGTAGATAATGGTAGTTTTTGAACTGTAGCTATAGATATCAATATACTGGATATAGTTAAATTAGCAGAAGCTCTAACCAAATCAAAAGCTACACCTTCTTCTGTTTGTATTTTTTTTTGTTTAAAATTTTTTTCTATTTTTACCAGAAATCTTTTAGGAAATAATTTAAAAAAATGGTTTCCTAAATATAAAAATAATCGAACAATTCCTCTAGAAAAAGAATTGGATAAAAATTTTTCTGGTCCTTCATTTTGTCTACTTAAATTAATTTCTGTGCTTGTGATATTTTTTGTTTTTTTGGAAAACCAAAGAGTCAATATCATAATCATTCCTGAAAAAATTAAAACGGAAGATGGAGCCTGTACGTTTCCAGATAAACCTTCCATATTGAATTTTTCAGCTGGTGGGCTTCCCGATTCGTTCCATATGTTATAAGACTGGATACTAGCTATTGGAATTCCAATAAAATTTACCAAATCATTTCCAGCAAAGGCCATGGCCAAAGAAAATGTGCCATATAATACGACAAATTTTAATATATTATATCCTAAAGAAACAAATATTTTTGCTATCAGAGTCCAAGTTGAAAATAATATGAGTAAAAAAACAAAAAAATTATGGTGAATCCATTTGATAAAATGTTGAATGAATAAGGAAAACCCTGTTAAATTTTCGTCAGTAAAACCCTGTAAAGTACTATGCAATCCTCTTACAATAAGAAAATAAGTCATACTGCTCAATGAAATTGCACTCCATATTACTCCTACATATTTTAATTTACTTTCATATTCAAAACTAAATAAATAACGAATGAAATAGTGAAGAAAAGCACCGGAAATAAAAGAAATGATAATGGATAAAAAAATACCTATAATAATAGTAAATGTTTTTTCCATTTTAATATATAAAGTTAGATGATGAAAGGGTTCATTATTCAATGGAGAAGCAATCTTTATCATGGCTATGCTAAAAGCAGCGCCTAATAAGCAAAAAACCATAGATACTGTAGTCGATGTAGGTAATCCTAAAGTGTTAAAAACATCTAATAAAATAATATCGGATATCATAACCGACAAAAAAATGAAAATAATATCTGAAAAATAAAAATAAGATGGATCAAAAACTCCTTTTCTTGCTACTTCCATCATTCCACTAGACAAAAAAGCGCCTAAAAAAATACCTAAACTCGCAAAAATCATGATAGTATTACGAGAAGCCACTTGAGATCCAATAGCAGAATTGAGGAAATTAACGGCATCATTAATTAAACCAACAATAAGATCAAATATAGATAAGAAAAAAAGAACTATTATAATTGAGAAATAAAAGAGTTTCATAATAATAGATATTATTGATATATCCACAAAAAAAAACAATATTCTTTTATTAAGATTTGTTTTTGATCAATAGTGAATAATTTTTATAATTTTACAATTTTTTTAAAGATTCTTTAATAAGATTTTCTACAGAAAATTCTGGATTCTTAGCCAGAAGATCATCCAAAATTGTTTGAGACTCTTTATGAGAAAATCCCAAGACACTTAAAGCACTTAAAGCTTCTTTTTTTATTGAATAAGATGTATTTTCCAATATTTTTATTTTTTCTTTTTTAGGAATAATTTCTTTAATAATTTTATCTTTTAGTTCAATAATAATTCTTTTTGCTATTTTCGTTCCGATTCCTTTAACTTTATTCAATACTTTTATATCTTCTTTAGATATGGATTTTTCTATTTCATATGGAGTAAGAGAAGATAATAGCATAATAGCAGAACTTGGACCTATTCCATTTACGGATATCAAATAAGAAAATATTTGTCTTTCTTTTTTATCAAAAAAACCATATAAAATATGGTTATTTTCTTTGATAAACAGATAAGTATGTATGAAAATATCTTTTCCTTCTTTTTCTAATAAAGAAAAATAGGTATATGAAGATATATGAATATAATATCCTATGCCATGACAATCTATGATTAAATAAGATTGATTTTTTTCTATTAACTTTCCTCTTAAATGTGTTATCACAATATAATAACTTGTTCAATAAAAGTTATTTTTTTCTAAAAAAAATTTGTATGGGGACTCCTATAAAATCAAAGTGATAACGAATTTTATTTTCAACAAATCTTTTATAAGATTTTTTTATATGTTGAGGAAAATTAGAAAAAAAAATAAATTTTGGCGTGTATGAAGGCAACTGAGTACAATATTTTATAGTTATGAATTTATTTTTTTTCTTAGGAGTAGGAGGGTGTTTTTTCAAAATTGGTAACATAATTTTATTTAAAATATTCGTTTTTAATCTGTTTTTACGGGATTTTAAAACCTGATAAGCCATGGGAATAATGTTGTGGATTCCATCTTTATTTTTAGCGGATATAAAAAGAATAGGAACGTTATCAAATGGAGAAATTTTTTTTCTGATAAAAAATTCGTAATCTTTTTGTGTATAATAGTTATTTTTATAAAGTAGATCCCATTTGTTAACAAGAATTATAATCCCTTTATGATTTTTTTCTACTAATTTAAAAATATTCATGTCCTGTTTTTCCCATCCATGACCTGCATCTACCATTAAAAGACAAACATCCGCATATTCTATTGTTTGAACCGTTCTCATCGTAGAATAAAATTCAAGATTATTTCTTATTTTTGATTTTTTTCTGACTCCAGGCGTATCTACTAAAATGCATTCCCATTTTTTATAGAATACATCGAGACTATCTCTAGTTGTTCCAGAAATATTTGTCACAATATGATGGTCTTTATTTAGAAAAGAATTAATTAAAGTTGATTTTCCTACATTGGGACGTCCTACTATTGAAAAACGAGGAATAAATTCGTATTCCGATATTTTTTCTTTTTTGTTCAATAATTTGAATATTTTTATTAGTTTGTCTAATAATTCTCCTGTACCGCTCCCATTTATAGCTGATATACAGTAACATTTTTCAAATCCTAAACGGAAAAAATCTGTATCAGAATATACAGATTTTCCAGTGTCTACTTTATTTACAACTAACAAAATTAGTTTTTTATATTTTCTTAAAATTTGAGCAATTTCTTTATCTATATCTAATATTCCTACTTTTATATCTACTAAAAATAGAATAACATCAGATTCTTTGATAGCTATAAAAATTTGGTTTTTGATTTCTTTTTCAAGTACATCATTTTCAGAAACAGAAAAACCACCAGTATCTACTACAGAAAATTTGACTCCATTCCATTCTGAATTTCCATAAATACGATCTCTTGTCACTCCACTTGTGACATGAACAATAGCTTTTCTTCTTCCTACAAGACGATTAAACAAAGTTGATTTTCCGACATTGGGTCGTCCTACTATAGATACGATATAATTCATTTTTAATAAATTATTCACAAAGGTAGAATTTTTTCATTAGTTTCATTATTAGATTATTAGTCAAAGTGTATATTAAAAAGAAAATAAAAAATAATACATTGCGTATAGATATTGTTAGTATTATCCCTGAAATTTTTCATAGTCCTTTTTCCAATTCTATTATTAAAAGGGCAATTGATAAAGGGTTAATTGATATTCACGTCCATGATTTACGTAAATATGGTTTAGGAAAACGAAAAAATGTGGATGATTATCCTTATGGAGGCGGGGCTGGAATGGTAATTCGAATAGAACCTGTATATCAGTGTTTTTCCAAGCTTTTATCAGAAAGAAATTATGATGAGAAAATTTTTATGACTCCTGATGGAAAGTTGTTTTCTCAAAAATATGCTAAAAATTTAATTAATAAGAAAAATATCATCATTCTTTGTGGTCGTTATAAAGGAATTGATCAAAGAATTAGAGATCACTTAATTTCCGAAGAAATATCTATTGGAAATTATATTTTATCTGGAGGAGAATTAGCTGCTGCTGTTATCGTAGAATCTATAGTGAGATTATTACCTGGAGTCATAAAAAATAAAGACTCCATCCTCACAGATTCTTTTCAAAGGGAATCCTTAATCGCTCCTCCCCTTTACACTCGTCCATTAGTTTATAAAGGATGGTCTGTTCCAAAAATACTTTTATCTGGACATCATAAGAAAATAAAAGATTGGTTGGATCAGAAATCCATGCCATTCAAACGAAAATTGGATTCTTAGAGGATCCATCAAAATGAATTTTTCTATAAATTAATCGTTTTATAACTTCATTGATTTTATCAAAATCAAATTCTTTAATCACATCTTGCATTAAATTTCTAATTTGTGTGTTACATAAATTTCCTATACTTCCTTCATGAGAATAAAAACCCTTAGTAAAAGGTTTGAAACATCCATTTTGTATATCTAAACTTACTTTTTGATAAGCTTCTCTAAAAGAATATCCTTTTTCAACAACAAGCTGATTCACTACTTCTACACTAAATAAATATTGATACTTATCATCTTGAATAATATCCTTTCTTATTATGATATGATTCAACATATATTGAAACATGGAAAAACATTTTTTTAATTCTTCAAAAATGGGAAGAAATCTTTCTTTAATAATTTGAAAATCTCTATGGTATCCTGAGCATAAATTAGAAGAAATCAAAGAAATTTCATTAGGTAACGATGTCATTCTATTACATGTCGCTCGTATAATTTCAAAAACATCTGGATTTTTTTTATGAGGCATAATGCTAGATCCGGTAGTCAGATGATCAGGAAAACTAATAAAATTCAAATTTTGACTTAAATATAAACAAATATCTTGTGCCATTTTACCTAAAGTTCTTGCCAAAGAAGAAATAGATTCTGAAACGATTCTTTCCATTTTTCCACGTCCCATTTGAGCATACACAACATTATAATTTAAGTTTTCGAACCCCAATAAATCAGTTGTCATTTTTCTATTTAAAGGGAAAGAAGATCCGTAACCTGCAGCGGAACCTAAAGGGTTTTTATTTACAATACGATATGCGGCACGCATTAATAATAAATCATCTATTAAACTTTCTGCATATGCAGCAAACCAAAGACCAAAAGAAGAAGGCATCGCTATTTGGTAATGAGTATAACCAGGCATTAATATGTTCTTATGTTGTTCACTTAATTTCAATAATAAATCAAAAAAAGAATAAGTCATATATACAATTTCCTTGATTTCTGTGCGAACAAAAAGTTTTAAATCCAACAAAATTTGATCATTTCTAGATCTCCCACAATGTATTTTTTTTCCGATTTCTCCTAAACGATTGGTTAACAGAAATTCTATCTGAGAATGAATATCTTCTATTCCTTCATCAATTTTAAAGTTATTTTTTAAAATTTCGTGAACATAAATATTACGCAATTCCTGAATTAAAATTTTTAAATCTTTTTGATTTAATAATCCTATACTTTTCAACATAATAACATGAGCTATGGTTCCTATCACATCATATGGTGCTAAAAGTAAATCTATTTTTGAATCTTTACTTGAAGTAAAATTTTCTATTTCTTTGTTAAAACTCAAATTCGTTCTTTTTCCCCAAATTTTCACGGAATAATATTTTTTCTATCTTTGATCTAAAGATCTAAAATAAAAAATAAAACTAAAAATATTATGCAAAATAATAAATAAAATTAATGGATTATGAATAAAAAACATAATACAATACATAATACAGATTATAAAGATTATACAGCAGATAGTATTCAATCTCTTGAAGGGATAGAGCATATTCGACTCCGACCGTCTATGTATATTGGAGATATAGGAGTTAGAGGGTTACATCACTTGATTTACGAATTAATAGATAATTCTGTTGATGAAGCTTTAGCAGGTTTTTGCAACAAAATATGGGTTACTATTCATAAAAATGGATTTATCACTGTACTTGACAATGGTCGTGGAATTCCAATAGATATTCATAAAAAAGAAGGAAAATCTGCTCTGGAAGTTGTGATGACTAAAATTGGTGCAGGTGGGAAATTTGATAAAAATTCTTATAAAGTTTCTGGAGGGTTACATGGTGTAGGAATTTCTTGTGTCAATGCTCTATCTAAAAAACTTATAGTTACAATTTATCGAAACGGAAAAATTTATCAACAAGAATATTTAAAAGGAAAAGCCCTTTATCCTGTAAAATGTTTAGGAAAAACTAATATGCAAGGAACAAAAATTTATTATATTGCTGATCATTCTATTTTTAATTCCATCATATATAATTATGAAATTATAGCTAATCGATTAAAAGAATTATCTTTTTTAAATAAGGGTCTGTATTTATTTCTAGAAGATGAAAGAGATAATATAAAGGAACATTTTTTTTCTCAAAATGGATTAAAAGAATACTTACCAATTTTAAACAAAAATCAGGATCCTTTGACACCAAATATTCTTTTTATTGAAGGAGAAAAAGATAATACTATTGTAGAAGTAGCAATGCAATACAATACTTCTTTTAAAGAAAAAATTTATTCTTATGTTAACAATATCAATACTTATGAAGGAGGAACTCATATTTCCGGTTTTAGAAGGGCATTAACAAGAACGTTTAAGAAATATGTAGAAGGACATGGTTTTTTATCTAATAAAATAGAATTAACTGGAGATGATTTTAGAGAAGGAATTACGGCTATTATATCTGTAAGAGTAATGGAACCTCAATTTGAAGGACAAACTAAAACAAAATTAAGTAATCACGAAGTAGGAGGTGTTGTGGATAAAATTGTGGGAGAAGCGTTATATAGTTATTTAGAAGAACATCCTAGTGATAGGAAAAGAATTATTGATAAAATTATTTTGTCAGCTAAAGCGCGTCAAGCTGCCAGAAAAGCTCGCGAATTAATCCAAAAAAAAATTCCTATAAGTAGTATTCTCCCTGGAAAATTAGCAGATTGTTCTTTTAATGATCCAGAAAACTGTGAAATTTATTTAGTGGAAGGAGATTCTGCTGGTGGAACAGCAAAACAAGGAAGAGATAGGAACTTTCAAGCTATTTTACCTTTACGAGGTAAAATACTAAATGTGGAAAAAGCTATGCAATATAAAATATTCGAAAATGAGGAAATAAAAAATATATTTACTTCTCTGGGAGTTTCTATTGGAACGGAAGAAGATCAAAAAATTTTAAATATAAAAAAACTTAGATACAATAAAATTATTATTATGACAGATGCAGATATAGATGGAAGCCATATTTCTACTTTAATTTTAACATTATTCTTTCGTTATATGAAACCCTTAATAGAAAAAGGACATGTTTATATTGCCACACCTCCACTTTATTTGATTCGAAAAGGAAATCATTATCAATATGCTTGGAGTGATAAAGAAAGAGAAAACATTATTGATAAATTAGGAGGAAGAAAGTCTGTCTATATACAACGTTACAAAGGACTAGGGGAAATGAATGCAGAACAACTTTGGGAAACGACAATGAATCCAAAAAAAAGAACTTTACGTAAAGTAAATATATCCGATTATTCTAAGGCAGACAGAATATTCTCCATTCTTATGGGAGACGAAGTCCCTCCCCGAAGAAATTTTATAGAACAAAATGCAATACATGCAAAAATTGATGTTTAGAAAGAATTGATCAATATTGTTATGAATTATATTCAATCAATTCTATTAGGGTTTATTGAAGGAATAACAGAATTTTTTCCTATTTCTTCTACAGGACATATGATTCTTGCTGCTTCTATTATGGGAATACTAGAAAATAAAATAACAAATTTATTTCTTGTTTCTGTTCAATTGGGAGCCGTTTTATCTGTAATTTTTTTGTATAGAAACAAGTTTTTTTTTCAAAAATTTGATTTTTATCTAAAAATTTTTGTAGCTAGTTTTCCTGTAGGAATTTTTGGTTTTTTATTGAATAAAATCGACAATTTTTTTTTATATAAGCCACTTATAGTTGCTTTATCTCTTTTAATAGGAGGATTAGTGATTCTGAAAGTAGAAACTTTTTATCAAAAAAATTTTTGTAATAGAAAAAATAGTATTACTTATTTGAAAGCTTTTATTGTTGGATTATTTCAATGTATGGCTTTAATTCCAGGAGTATCTAGAAGCGCAACTACCATTGTTGCTTGTATGTTACAAAATGTGAATCGGATAAAAGCTATTGAATTTTCTTTTTTTTTATCTGTTCCTGTTATTATAATTGCTACATGCAAAAAATTATTTGACTATTATTTTCAATTAAATTCTTTTACGTATAAAGATATAGAATTGTTGTTATTAGGAAATATAGTATCTTTTATCACTGGAATGATAGCTATCAAATGTTTCATAAAATATTTAAATAATTTTAAGTTATTTGGATACTATAGAATTTTTTTAGGAATTTTTTTTCTTATTATACATTATTTAATCAAACCGATTGGATAATTTTGATTTTAAATTTATCAGATTTATCAGGATTTAAAAATGGAAAAATATTGTTGGTAGATAAACCATGGGGATGGACCTCTTTTGAGATTATTAAAAAAATAAAAAGTTATATTCTCAGTACTACTACGAAAAAAGAAAATTTAAAAATTGGACATACGGGAACTTTAGATCCTTTTGCGACAGGTTTATTAATTGTTCTGACAGGAAAATATACTAAAAAAGTAAATGAAATTCAAAATTATAAGAAAGTTTATACAGGTATTATGAAATTGGGTTGTGAAACCTTATCTTTTGATTCAGAAACAGAAGAGTATAATTTTTCTTCCGTTTTGCATATTACTCCTCAATTAATTAAAAAAACATCTAAAAAATTTTTAGGGGAAATCAATCAGTCCCCCCCATATTTTTCTGCTTTAAAAAAAAAAGGAAAAAGATTATATGAATATGCTAGAAAAGGGATAAAAATAATTCCCCAATCTAGACGTGTAAAAATTTATAAATTTCATATCCTAAAAATAGGAATTCCTTATATAAAATTTTTTATAGAATGCGGAAAAGGTACTTATATTAGATCTATAGCCCAGGATTTTGGGAAAGCGCTTCGAAGCGGAGCTTATATACTTTCTTTAAGAAGAGAACGAATAGGAAATTTTTCTATGAATTCTTCTTCTATAGAATTAAATATTTCAAAAGAATTTTCGTGTTATTTACTAGATTAAATTTTATATTTTTTGTACCATGTATGAAATTTATTTTGGTATTCTTCATGAGTTAATACGCCTTTTTTGACTCCTTCTAATAAATGTTTTTTTAGTAATACTCCGGTTTTAGAAAAAATGGATTTTACCGTATGGGTGGGTTGTGCCCCTTTCATTAACCAGGATACAGCATTTTGTACTTTTAATACAGTTGAAGGCGGATCCGTATGAGGATTATAAGTTCCTAGTTTTTCAATAAATTTTCCATCTCGTGGAGCACGAGAATCAGCTACAACTATATGATAAATAGGCTTATGTTTTTTTCCAATTCTTTTTAAACGAATTTTTACGGACATAATTTGATAAATTTATATTATATATGAAACCTTCTAATATTTTTTATAGTAAAGTAGCCCAAATTTAGATATAATTATCATGTTTTTGAAAAAAAATGGTATATATTTACATTTTTCATAGACCCGTTGTGTAACGGTAGCACAGCAGATTTTGGTTCTGTTAGTTGGGGTTCGAGTCCCTACGGGTCTGTCACTTTTCCATTGGTATAGAGTGGAATTCTTTTCTTTCTTTAGAGAACAAAATGAGTATTGGAATGAAAATAAAAAAGAAAAAGTATTATTAATAGCTTTTTTAAGTGTTTTAGCATATGTCTTTATTCATTTATCCCAATCATTATTAGGATTGGATAAATTGACTCTTGGCATATTAAGATGTTTGGTAATATCTATTTTCATATTGTATTCTTTTATGAAAAAAGACTTAACTACTTGGATATTATTATCCATTATCATAGGAATAGAAATGGGATTAGATATGCCAAAAATTGCTGTTGAATTAAGATTTTTATCTCAAATATTTTTAAGATTGATTAAAACGATCATTGCTCCAATATTGTTTTCCACTTTAGTAGTGGGAATAGCAAGTCATTCTAATATAAAACAATTAGGGAGCATGGGATGGAAATCCTTACTATATTTCGAAGTGGTGACAACTTTAGCTTTATTTATTGGTCTTATTGCAATTAATGTGTCCCAGGCTGGAGTCGGAATTGTAATGCCTTCAGGAATCACGGAACAACAATTACCAAAAGTAGAAAGTAGATCTTGGCAAGATACAATTCTTCATGTATTTCCGGAAAATTTTATAAAATCGATATATCATGGAGATGTATTGCCGATAGTGGTATTTTCCGTTATATTTGGTATATCCATGATTTTCTTAGAAGATAAAAAACGAAGTTCTATATTACTCTTTGTAGAGAGTCTTTCAGAAATCATGTTTAAGTTTACTAAAATTATTATGTATTTTGCTCCTATAGGAGTAGGATCCGCTATTGCTTATACAGTCGGACATATGGGTTTGGATATTTTATATAATTTATTTCAATTGTTACTTACTCTTTATATTGCCTTATTGATCTTTTTGATAGTAGTTCTCCTTCCTATTCTTTTGTGGATTAAAGTTCCTTTAAAAGGTTTTGTAAAAGCATTAACTGAACCTGTATCACTCGCCTTTGCAACTACAAGTTCAGAATCCGCTTTACCTTTACTTATGGAAAATTTGGAAAAGTTGGGAGTTCCCAGGAAAATTATAGCTTTTGTGATTCCTACAGGTTATAGCTTTAATTTAGATGGAACTACTCTTTATTTATCTTTAGCAACTGTTTTTGTAGCACAGGCATCTGGTATCCCTTTGAGTTTTAGTCAACAAATATTTATAGGACTGACGTTAATTTTAACTAGTAAAGGAGTTGCTGGAGTTCCCAGAGCATCTTTAGTAATTCTTTTAGCTACTGTAGCTTCTTTTGGATTACCTACTTGGCCTATATTGGCGATTATAGGTATAGATGAATTAATGGATATGGCTAGGACTACCGTAAATGTTATAGGAAATGGATTAGCTAGTTGTGTAATTGCTCGTTCTGAAGGAGAATTAGATGACAAAAAAATGTCAGATTATATAAAAAAAAAGTGATAATAATTTGTAATTAAGTAATTAAATTTTGAAAACAAATTGTTTTTTTTATAATAAAAGTATAAAAAAATATTCTATAACTCCGAATGGAGTAATTATGAGCAAGAGTCATTCCAATATTGCTTTAATTAAATACTGGGGGAAACATAGCAATAAAATTCAAATTCCATTAAATTCGTCTATTAGTTATTCTTTAGGAAAAGTATACACAGTGACACGATTAATTTATCAAGAAAAAAAAAAAATAACTTATCTAAAAGTATTTTTTTCAGGAAAGGAAAAAACTAGTTTTCTTCCAAAAATTTTAAAATTCTTTTATAGGATTTCATTTTATTGTTCTTATTTACGAAATTTTAATTTTATTATAGAAACCTCTAATACTTTTCCACATAGTTGTGGAATAGCTTCTTCTGCTTCTTCCATGAGTGCTTTGGCATTATGTATTATGAAAATAGAAAAAAAATTAGTATCCTCTTTAAAAGAAGATTTCTTTTTCAAAAAAGCTTCTTTTTTAGCAAGATTAGGTTCTGGAAGTGCTTGTAGATCCATTTATCCTGGACTAGTTGTTTGGGGATATCATCAATCCATAGAAGGAAGTAGTAATCTTTATGCTATCCCATATCCATATGAAGTCCATTCCATTTTTACAAAAATAGAAGATACGATTTTAATCATAGATGATAATCCCAAAAAAATATTGAGTTCAAAAGGACATCAATTAATGAATAATCATCCTTATGCTAGAGAAAGATTTAAGTATGCTAATCAAAATATGAACAGACTTATATCTATCTTAAAAAGAGGAGATTTTCAAGAATTTGGAGAATTAATAGAACATGAAGCTTTAACTCTTCATGCTATGATTATGACTTCTCGTCCCTATTTTTTATGTATGAAAGCCAATACTCTGAACGTAATTCATATGGTATGGGATTTTAGAAAACAAAACAATAAAAACATTTATTTTACGCTAGATGCAGGTGCTAATGTTCATCTTTTATATCCGATTCAAGAAAAAACATCTATTATAAAATGGATATATAGTGATTTATTTTTTTATTGTAAAAAAATTATAGAAAGTTTTTGTTTATAGAATTTATTATCTTTGGTTGGTATTTTGGTGGACGTAGCTCAGTTGGTTTAGAGCATCAGATTGTGGTTCTGAGGGTCGCCGGTTCGAATCCGGTCGTCCACCCCTAAAATTAATTTAATACTTTTTTGATTCTTGTAAAGGCTTCTATGATTTGATTTTCTGATGAAGCATAAGAAATACGTAAACATTCATTATCTCCAAAAGCACTACCACTAACGGTAGCAACTTGAGCTTTTTCAAGTAAAAATTCAGAAAATTCATCTGAATTTTGAATCATTTTTCCATATAATTTTTTTCCCAAAAAATTTGAAATTTTTGGAAAAATATAAAAAGCTCCATTCGGTTGGTAAAATTGAAATCCATCAATTTCTTTTATCATATCCAAAACTAAATTTCTTCTTCTTTCAAATTTTTTGATCATATATTCTATTTTATTTGGATGTGCTGACAATGCAGAAATAGCAGCCATTTGTGCAATAGAATTGGCACAAGATGTCATTTGTCCTTGTATTTTATCACAAGATTGAACAATCCATTCTGGAGCTCCAATATATCCGATCCTCCAACCTGTCATTGAAAAAGCCTTAGATAATCCATTTATTGTGATAACTTGATGATAAATGTCAGGAAATATAGCAATACTAGTATGTTTTTTTGAGTAACAAATATGTTCATAAATTTCATCAGAAATAATCATGATTTCTGGATATTTTTTAAAAACTTCCGCTAAATTTTTTAATTCATCATAAGAATAGACACTTCCGGTAGGATTACAAGGAGTATTGAAAAGAAATAATTTTGTTTTAGATGTAATAGCTTTTTCTAATTGTTCTGGATGAATCTTAAAATTATTTTTCATAACTGTTGGAATTATAACAGGACAAGATTCACAAAACTTTACCATTTGTAAATAACTAACCCAATAAGGAGCAGGAATAATGACTTCATCATCTTTATTCAATAAAGACAAAAGAACATTTATTATAGCTTGTTTTGCTCCGGTAGAAATTACAATTTGAGAAGGAGTATATTTTAAACGATTATCACGGTAAAATTTTTGGCATATTACTTTTTTTAGTTCAAAATATCCGGATACTGGAGTATAATAATGATAACCTTCATCTATAGCTTTTTTTGCAGCGGATAAAACAAAATTAGGAGGGGAAAAATCTGGTTCTCCCAAACTCAAATTTATAACGTCATAACCTTTATTTTTTAATTCTCTAGCTTTAGATGACATAGCTATAGTTTGTGAATATGATATATTCTGTAAACGATGAGATAATCTATTTTTCATATCATAATATTTATTGTTAATTTATTGAATGATTTGATTGAAATGATTGCAAATCTAAATAAATTTGGTCATAAATTTATTTATCCATTAATATGGAATTAATTAAAAAATATTTTCCAAATCTATTGGATCGACAAATTTACAAATTGTCCTCTTTAAAAAATTTATATGCATATTGGAATGTATATGTAAATTTAGTTTCTAGAAAAACATTTCAAGATTTTTATCAACAACACGTCCTTTTTTGTTTAGGAATTGCTAAAGTATTTTCTTTTTATCCTGGATCATATGTTATGGATTTAGGGACAGGAGGAGGATTTCCTGGAATTCCTTTATCTATAGTTTTTCCTCATACAAAATTTATATTAGTAGATTCTATTAGAAAAAAAATTAAGATTATAGAAAAAATCATATGTGATCTTCATTTAAAAAATGTGTATCCTATTTGGACACGTGCAGAAAAATTGGAAATAAAATTTGATTTTGTAGTTACTCGAGCTGTAAACAAAATAGATATTATCCATAATTGGATAAAAGATAAATTTAAATACAAATCCAATTATAGAATAAAAAATGGAGCTTTATATCTAAAAGGAGGAAATATTTATGATGAATTAAAAAAGTTTCCTCATGCAATAGAATATCCTTTAAATCATTATTTTGACGAACCATTTTTTATAACTAAAAAAGTTATTTGGATTTCCAACATTTAATAGAAATTGATTAAAAATGAATACTAAAAAAATTTTTGTAGAAAAAGTGAAACAAAAAGGTGGATGGGTAAATGCTCATGCTCACTTAGATAGAGCTTATACTCTCACACAAGAGAATTTTAAATATTCTTATTTTCCTCTTAAAAAAAAATGGTACCTGGTTGATGAAATGAAACGTTTAGCTACAGAAGAAGACATTTATATCCGTATGGAAAAAGCATTAGAATATTTTTTAATGCAAGGAACACAAGCTTTATGTTCCTTTATTGATGTAGATGAAATTATTGAAGATCGTGCCTTGAAGGCGGCTAAAAAACTGAAAAATAATTATGGAAATTATATTCATATTTGTTTTGCAAATCAAGTTCTTAAAGGCGTATTGGATAAAAAGTCAAAATATTGGTTTGATAAATCAATAGAATTCGTAGATATTATTGGTGGATTACCCGCTACAGATCATGGAAAAGAAGATGAACATCTAGATATTTTATTACAAACAGCTAAAAAAAAAGGAAAAATTGTGCATGTACATGTAGATCAATTTAATACGAGTGAAGAAAAAGAAACTGAAAAACTAGCAATAAAAACGATTGAATATGGAATGCAAGGAAAAGTAGTAGCTATACATAGTATTTCTTTAGCGGCGCATGTTAGAGATTATCGTTATAAAATATACAAATTAATGAAAAAAGCAGATTTAATGGTAATATCTTGCCCTATTGCTTGGATAGATCATACCAGAAGTGAACGTTTAACTCCTAGCCATAATTCTATCACTCCAGTGGATGAAATGGTTCCTGAAGGAATTACAGTGGCTTTTGGTACGGACAACATTTGCGACATATACAAACCTTTTTCTGATGGAAATTTATGGATAGAACTACGAGTGATGTTGGAAGCTTGCCATTATTATGATATAGATCATTTAGTGAAAATTGCAACAATAAATGGATTAAAAGTATTAGGATTGTAATTATTCATTTTTTTACTCTTTTTTCTGGACGCATTTGTGGAAAAAGTAAAACTTCTTGAATTGATTTTTTTTGAGTTAATAACATTACTAAACGATCGATTCCTATTCCAATCCCTGCAGTAGGAGGCATCCCGAATTCTAAAGCACGTATAAAATCTTGATCAAGAGATATAGATTCATCTTTTGTATTTCTTTCAGATAATTTTATTTGTTCTCGTAAACGATTAAGTTGGTCGATCGGATCATTAAGTTCTGAATAAGCATTCGCAATTTCTTGTCCATTTATAATGAGTTCAAAACGTTCTGATAAATTTTTTTTATAACGATGTCTTTTGGTTAAAGGACTCATTTCTACAGGATAATCAATAATAAAAGTAGGATGAATGTAATTTTTTTCACATTTTTCTTCAAAAATGTTTTCAATCAATTTAGCTTTACTCATTTTTATGTTTTCTTCTATATGCAATTTTTGACAAACTTTTCTTAACTCTTCTTTTTCCATTTCGATCAGATCAAATCCTGTATATTTTTTAATAGAATCTAATATGGGGATACGAGGAAAAGGAGTTTTAAAATTCATATGATGAGTATCTTTTTCTTGAAATTGATTCCAAATACATTTCATCAATTTTTCTGTAAAATTCATCATCCAGTAATAATCTTTATAAGCAACATAAAGTTCTAATACAGTAAATTCTGGATTATGAATACGATCCATCCCTTCGTTTCTGAAATTTCTAGAAAATTCATATACACCATGAAATCCACCAACAATCAGTCTTTTCAAATAAAGTTCATTAGCTATACGTAAATACAATGGAATTCCCAATGTATTATGATATGTTTCAAAAGGACGAGCTATAGCTCCTCCAGGAATAGATTGCAAAATAGGTGTATCTACTTCTAAATATCCTTTATCATCCAAAAAATCTCTGATTTTTTGGATGATGCGAGTCCGTTTTAAAAAAATTTCTTTTACATGATCATTGACAATAAGATCTACATAACGCATCCGATAACGTTGTTCCGTATTGGAAAAAGAATCATATATTTTTTTATTTCTATCTATTTTTACTTGTGGTAAGGGTCGTATAGATTTGGACAATAAAGTAAATTTATGAACATGTATGGTCATTTCATTCATTTTTGTTTTAAATAAAAGACCTTTGACTCCAATAATATCTCCTATATCTATAAGTTTTTTTAAAAAAATATTGTAAGCGTCCTCTTTTTTTATTATTTGATTCGAAGATAAAAATAAATGATCCTGAGTAAAATATATTTGCATACAACCCGTATGATCTTTAATCTCTCCAAAAGAAGCTTTTCCTAAAATACGTAAACGCATTAACCGTCCAGCTATGCTTATAGTTTCTTTTTCCGTGAAATTTTTTCGTATATTATAAATGGTAGTAGTTATAACATATTCTTCTGATGGATAAGGATTAATTCCCAATAATTTCAGTTTATCTAGTTTTTTTCTTCGTATAATTTGTTGTTCTGATAAATAGGTTAGGTCCCTCATACGAAACAAACGAATTGAATCAAACGAAGGTACATTTGTTTTTTATATTATATAAATTTTAGTTTAGTTATGAAAAAAAAAATACTTTTTTTCGAAGATTTAGGAAAAAAGGAATATAAAAAAACTTGGAAATATCAGAAAATATTATTTGATAACATTATACAAGAAAAAATAAATAATATATCTGTTCAAAAAGCAGGATATTTTCTCTTTGTAGAGCATCCTCATGTATATACTATAGGAAAAAATGGAAAAAAAGATAAACATTTGTTAGTTTCGTCAGATTTTTTAAAAAAAATAAATGTTTCTTTTTATCAAACAGATAGAGGAGGTGACATCACTTACCATGGGCCCGGTCAATTGATAGGATATCCTATCTTAAATATGGATTATTTTTTTACAGATATTCATAAATATCTTCGTCTTTTAGAAGAAGTAATTATTCATTTTTTATGGAAAAATTATGAAATAAAGGGAGAACGAGAAAAAGGAAAAACTGGAGTTTGGTTGAAGAATGTAAAAAACGTAAAATCAAGAAAAATATGTGCAATAGGAATTAGAATGAGTCGTTGGGTGACCATGCATGGATTTGCTTTAAATGTAAATACAGATTTACAGTATTTTAATCATATTGTTCCTTGTGGAATTTACGATCAAGAAGTAACTTCTTTAAAAAAAGAATTGAAAAAAAATGATATTTCTTTTCAAGAGGTTAAACATATGGTGAAAAAATCTTTTCAAGAAATTTTTGATGTGGAATTTATCAATATAAATACGACCTAAAAATTGTATTTTGAATTTATTTTATTGGTTCGGCTATCATAATTCCATCTTTATCTATTTTTGTAATTAACACATCTTGTAATGTATTTTCATATATAGAAGAATTATATGAGTATATCTTAGTTCGAATATAATTTTCTGTATATCCATATAAATATTCTTTATTATGATGATTCTTTTCGAATAAAACGGTTTTTTTAGTATAAATTTGTTTTTGACAAAAAAAACGATATTTCTTACTTGAAAGGACTCTCAAAATTTGATTCCGTTTCCATTGTATTTTTTTAGATACATTTTCCTGTATCGTACTAGATTTTGTATTTGGTCTAGTAGAATAGGTAAATATGTGTAAAGATGAAATTTCTAATTTTTTTAAAAAATGATAAGTTTCCAAAAAATGTTTATGTGTTTCTCCAGGAAAACCAACAATAATATCTGAACCTATATAAGCATCTGGCATTAAATCCCGAATTTTTTTTATTTTTTCTTTATAAAGTTCTAATTTGTAACGTCTATGCATTTTTACCAAAATATCGTTACTCCCAGACTGTAAAGGGATATGAAAGTGAGGGACAAAATGTTTACTTTTAGACAAAAATTCAATACATTCATTTTTAAGCAAATTTGGTTCTATAGAAGATAAACGGATTCTCCCTTTCTCTTGTATTTGATCTATAGCTTGTATTAAATCAAAAAATGTATATAATTGTCTATTTTCTCCATATACATTTTTTCCATAATCGCCTATATTGATACCTGTTAACACTATCTCTTTAACTCCTTTTTTAAAAAGAAATCTAATATTTTTCAATATATTTTCTATACTATCAGAACGAGAGACTCCTCTTGACATAGGAATTATGCAATAACTGCATTTATAATCACATCCATCCTGTATTTTTAAAAAGGAACGTGTTCTATCTCCAACAGAAAACGATGGAAAATAAGTTTTTTTTGAAGTAATCTTTGCATAATATTTTTTTTTCAAAAACCATTCTCTATTAATATAATCTATGATTTTAAATTTTTCTTCATAACCTAAAACGAGATCTACTCCAATAATAGAAGATACTTCTTGAGGATTGAGTTGAGCATAACATCCTATTGCTACAACAAAAGCTTTTGAATTTTTAACAGTACGAACAATATGCTTCAATTCAATTTCTGCATTTCTTGTGACAGAACAACTATTAATTACATAAATATCTGCATAACTTTTGAAAGGGACATGTTGATAATACAAGTTAGAAAACTTTCTTGCTATGGTAGAAGTCTCTGCGTAATTGAGTTTACACCCCATAGTATAAAATGCTACTTTTTTTTTCAACATCTATTTTTGGATGAAAAAAAATCTTCAATTCCACTATGACTAGCTTTTATAGCTATTTTTCCTTTTATCCAATTTGCCGGACATACTTCTCCACTTTTTTCGTTATGTTGAAGGGCGTCTATCATACGAATAGCTTCATGTACATTTCTACCTAAAGGAAAATCATTAATTAAAAGATGTCTGATGATCCCTTCTTTATCTATTAAAAATAATCCTCTATAAGCAACAAGTTCTCCCGTCGCCTTCAATCCTTCATTATTGCAAATCCAATTCCCAGACAATACTCCATAGTTATGAGATATAGTTTTATTGATATCAGAAACAATAGGGTAAGTAACCCCATGTATTCCACCTTTTTCTTTTGGCATCTGGAGCCAAGCCCAATGAGATTGTTCTGTATCCGTAGATATAGCAATAATTTGTACATTTCTCATTTCAAAATCCTTAATTTTTTCTTGAAATGCATATATTTCTGTAGGACAAACAAAAGTAAAATCTTTAGGATAAAAAAAAAGCAAAACATACTTACTTCCTTTAAATTGTTCTAAAGTAAAATTCTGTACAATATCTTTCCCATTTAAAACCGCACTAGCCGTAAAATTGGGCGCTTTTTTTGAAATTAATGTATTCATTTTTTATACGTGTTTATATCACGAATTTACCAAAACTTAAAAGAAGAAAAAAATAATTTTTCTATTATAATCTAAAAAAAAGAATCACACATATCTATGTAATTTTTTATGAAGTTCATTTTTTATATTTGTTAAATGCATAATTTTTTTGATAAAAGCTTTTCTAACTTTTTCTTTTGAAAGAGAATTATGATAATGTATGACTTCTTTTTGAATCAATTTAGAAATATATAAAGATTTATATCTCAATAAAATATCATGAAGATATTGATTGATGTGATCCTTTTGAGAGGAAACTTGTATTCCTTTTTTATTCCATTTAGATAATGAATAAAATTTTCTTTGATAATCTGATAAATCTTTTGCGTTTTTTTGTAAACAAATTTTATCAAAAATTTCTTGATTTTTTTTCAAAGAAAAACGAAAATTCCAGCATTTAAAAACGTGCAATAGTTCTTCTAAAACTGTTGTGTTGTATTCTTTTATTTTTATGATTTGATTTCCATAATTTAAAATCAATTGAATTAATTCTTCTTCAATAACAAGAAGAGTGTTTATTTTTTTTGGAAAAAACGTAAGATTTTCTTTAACCTTAACTGGACTAAGCTTAGATACATTTTTTTCGTTTATTCTCTGTAATTCAGAAATCAAAATTTTTTTACGAATATCTAATACTTTGGAAGCCTCTTGCAGGTATAATTCCTTTTGAATAACATTAGATATTTTTGAAATACTATTCAAAATATTTTTGACTAAAAATGATTTTTTTATGGGGTCATTTTTATGGTATTTTTCATATATTTTTTGTTTAAAGGAAACAAAATTGTAACTATTTTTTGATACAAACTCTCTGAGTTGAGAAACAGAATATTTTTGGGATATCAAATCTGGATCTTCTTCATTAGAAAGAAATAATATACGTAAATTCATTTCTTGTTCTAAGATCATATTAATTCCTCTTAAAGAAGCTTTAATTCCAGAACGATCTCCATCATAAAAAAGAACAATATTTTTTGTAAATTTTCTTATCAATAGGATTTGATCTACGGTAAGTGAAATCCCAGAAGAAGAAACTACATTTTTGATACCAGATTGATGTAAAGAAATAACATCTGTATATCCTTCCACCAAATAGCAAAAATTTTCTTTGATAATATTTTTTTTAGCTTGAAATAAACCATATAAAATTTTACTTTTTTGAAAAATATTACTTTCTGATGAATTGATATATTTAGTAGAATATCTAGAATCAAGATTTCTACCTCCAAAACCTATAACCTTACCTGATAAATTATGTATTGGGAACATGACACGATGACGAAAACAATCAAAAAAATGATTATTGTTTCTGAAAACAGTAAATCCAGATTTTTTGATATCCCGTATTTTAAATCCTTTTTTTAACGCAGTTTCTGTGAGTAATTTGCAATAAATAGGTGCATATCCTAATTCAAATTTTTGAATTATTTTTACATCAAAACCTCTTTTTTGAATTAAATAATTCAAACCATTCTCTTGTCCTTCTTTAGTAAAATGTAATTGATAAATAAAAAAACGTTTTGCATAATCTTGTATCAAATATAATTTTTCATATTCATCTTGGTATTTTTTATTGTTTATATGATTAATTTCGATATCATATTTCTTGGCAAGAAAACACAATGATTCCTCATAAGTCAAATGTTCATGTTGCATAAGAAAAGTGATAATATTTCCTCCTTTTCCAGAACTAAAATCTTTCCATATTTTTTTCGTAGGAGAAACTATAAGAGAAGGTGTTTTTTCATTAGAAAAAGGACTTAGTCCTCTATAATTAAACCCACTCTTTTTTAATTCCACAAAATCCCCAATAACATCTTCTATACAAGAAACAGAAAGTATTTTTTTTGTAGTTTCTTTAGAAATCATAATCATGTTTAATTTCCTAATTTCATTCTATGAATAATTTCTTTTGGGTTAGAGTTAGAAAAAATGGTGGTTCCTGCCACTAATATATCTGCTCCATTTTGGAATAATAAAGAATAGTTTTCCAAATTAATTCCTCCATCTACTTCTATAAGAGCAGATGAATCTTTTTTTAATATTAAATTTTTAGTATCTTCTAATTTTTGATATGTTTTATGAATGAATTTTTGTCCACTATAACCAGGATTAACACTCATCAATAAAACAAAATCTATATCATTAATAATGTCTTGTAAAAGAAAAATTGGAGTATGTGGATTCACAGCCACTCCGACCTTCATTCCATTTTTTTTAATAGAATAAATAGTTCTGTTTAAGTGAATGCAAGCTTCATAATGAATATGTAAATGATCAGTGCCACAAGATTTCAATTCATCTATATAACGTTCTGGTTGTAATGCCATTAAATGTACATCCATGGGTTTTTTAGCATATTTTTTAATATATTTAGTAAACAAGAAACCAAAAGAAATATTAGGAACAAAAGAGGTATCCATGATATCAATATGAAACCAATCTGCCTCACTTTTATTCAATATTTCTATATCACGATATAAAAAAGCTAAATTGGCTGAAAATAAGGATGGAGCTATAATTTTTTTCATACATATTTCGTTAAAATTTGAATCATCAGGATGAGGTTATGTATTTTTTTATGGAATCATAGCTTCACAAATTCCCGTATGAGAAAACCCTCCATCATGATATAAATTTTGCATGGTTACTTTTCTTGTTAAATCTGAAAAAAGTGTAATAACATAGTTAGCGCAATCTTGTGCGGAAGCGTTTCCTAACGGAGATATTTTTTCAGATAATATTAAAAGTTGATCAAAACCTTTAATGTTTTTTGATGCTCGTGTGATACAAGGAGACTGTGATACAGTATTCACCCGGACTTTTTCTTTTTTTCCCCAATGATAGCCGAAATTACGTGTAATACTTTCTAAATAAGATTTATAATCTGACATATCTCCATAATGTGGAAAACTTCGTTGAGAAGCAATATATGTTATAGCTACAATTGAACCCCATTTATTCATAGCTTTTTGATTCCAAGCTGTTTGCATAATCTTATGGTAAGAGACAGCAGATATATCCCATCCTTTTCTTAAAAATTCATAGTTTAAAGAAGTATAAGTTAACCCCTTTCGTATATTCATAGACATAGCTATAGAATGTAATAAAAAATCTATTTTTCCTCCGAAATGATCTAATGTTTTTTGAAATAAAATATCAAGATCTTGTATGGAAGTCGCATCTGCTGGAATCACCATGGATTTTGTTTGATGAGATAATTCATAAGTTTTTCCTATTCTTAAAGAGGCTGGTGTGTTGGTTAATACAAAAGATGCTTTTTCTTCATAAGCACGTACTGCTACCTTCCAAGCAATAGAATTCTCATCCAAAGCTCCAAATATAATCCCTTTTTTTCCTTTCAATAAATTATAAGACATAGTTAAAATATTTAACTAAAAATACCTATTTTTTGAAAATATCTTTTATAACGGATAAATAGTCCAGCTTTTCCCATGTGAAAAGTTCTACTTCTTGTTGATTTTTATTCCCTTCTATATCCAAAAAAGACTTATACACTTTTTTTGGAGTTCGTCCCATATGTCCATACACAGATGTTTCTTCATATATTGGTTGACGTAATTTTAATCTTTTTTCTATAGCATAAGGACGTAGATCGAAAATTTTCTTGATATTCAATGCAATGTTTTCATTATCTATTTTTGATTTTCCATAGGAATTGACAAAAATTCCTATAGGTTCTGCAATACCTGCAGCATAAGAGATTTGTATCAGCAATTCATCTGAAATTCCTGCTGCTACTAAGTTTTTAGCTATATGTCTAGCGGCATAAGCTCCAGATCTATCCATTTTAGATGGGTCTTTTCCAGAAAAAGCTCCTCCTCCATGAGATCCTCTTCCTCCATAAGTATCTACTATAATCTTTCTACCGGTTATTCCGGTATCACCATGAGGTCCTCCCGTAACAAATTTACCTGTTGAATTGATGTAATACTTTGTTTTATTTGTAAATAATTTTTTTACATTTTTAATATTATTCATTACTCTTGGAATAAGAATATTTTGAACATCATCAACTATACGTTTATGCATTTTTTCTTTCGTATCAAATTCGTCATGTTGAGTTGAAATAACAATAGCGTGAATATGTATCGGGATATTAGTTTCAGAATATTCTAAAGTGACTTGAGATTTTGCATCTGGACGTAAGTAAGTCATTTGTTCTCCTTCATTTCGAATATATGAAAGCTCCCTTAATATATGATGTGAGAGCTCCAATGATAAAGGCATATAATTTTCTGTTTCTTTTACAGCATAACCGAAAACAAGACCTTGATCTCCAGATCCTTGTTCTTCTTTTTTTGATTTTTGAATTCCCTCTAATAAATCTAGAGATTGTTCTTGAATAGAAGAAATCACTCCACAAGAATCTGCATTAAATCTATATTCATTTTTAGTGTATCCTATTTTCCTAAGTGTATTACGAGCTATTTTCTTAACATTAATCCAAGCTTTAGAATTAATTTCTCCAGCTAATATAATTTGTCCCGTGGTGACTAACGTTTCTATAGCTACTTTTGCATTTGGATCACATGCTAAAAAATGATCTAATATAGAATCAGATATTTGATCTGAAATTTTATCAGGATGACCTTCTGAAACAGATTCGCTAGTAAATAAATAAGTCATTTTAGGACTAAACTTAAGAAGTATTTTTATAATGAATTACTTAATTTGATTCTGAATTTTGATAGATTCTTGATGCAATAGTTTAAAAATTCCTTCAATAAATTCTTCAGAAATACCTAAACTTTTTCCTAAATTCAAATACTTTTTCATAATATCTTTCCATCTTCTGGGTTGAAAAATAGCAATATCTGAAGATTTTTTCAAAGATCCTAATTTTTTTGAAATGTTCATTCTTTCGGCCAAAAGCGCAATAATATTTTCATCTAGTTCATCAATTAAAATTCGAAAAGAATCTAAATGTCTTTCACTTTTTTGATCACATTTTTCAATATATGTTAATTCTTTTAACATTTCCAAAAGATTTTCAGGGGTGATTTGTTGTTGAGCATCACTCCAAGCATGATCTGGATCACAATGACTTTCTATCATCAATCCTTCATATTGAAAATGATAAGCTTTTTTTGCTATATCTAAAATTCCTTCTTTATTTCCACAAATATGTGAAGGATCACATAGAATAGGAATTCTCGGAAGAAGACTCCTAAAATTTAATAAAAGATTCCAATTAGGTTGATTACGATATTTTGAGTTTTTATAGGTATAAAATCCACGGTGTATGACTCCTAATTTTCTAATTCCTTTTCTCAATAAACGTTCTAAAGCTCCTATCCACAATTCCATATCAGGATGAATGGGGTTTTTAACCAAAATGATTTTATTATTTGCTCCTTCCAGTGCATCCGCTATTTCTTGAATTGTAAAAGGACTAGCCGTACTTCTAGCTCCTATCCAAAGAATATCTATTCCAAAAGAAATGGATAATTTCACATGTTCTGCATTTGCTACTTCTGTAGCCACCATTAATCCTGTGTTATTTTTAACCTTATGAAGCCATTCAAGTCCTTTTTTTCCAATTCCCTCGAAATTGTTGGGTTTAGTTCTAGGTTTCCATATTCCAGCTCTGAATGCTTGAACATAGGAAGAATTCAATCTATTAGCTGTTTCTAATATTTGTTGTTCGTTTTCTGCACTACAAGGACCAGATAAAATGAAAGGTTGATTCCACTTATCAATCCAAGATCTATCTATGCTACTATTCAATTTTTCCATCACAATACATTTAATTTACACATATTTTTTTTTATCTTTTATATTATTTGCTTTTTTCATATATTGATCGATTTCATGAAATTCTTTGTTTATTAAATGATTACGAAATTTATTTAAATGATAAATATAAAAATCTACAGCTTGAATCAGATTAACTCTATTCGAAATAAAAATAGGCAACCATGTTTCAGGCTTACTTTTCGCTAAACGTGTAGTTGAATCCAATCCACTTCCCATCATATTATTAAAAATTTTTTCTTTATTTTTAAATTTTTTTAAAACTGTACTAGCTAAAACAAAGGAAACCACATGAGGTAAATGAGATATATAAGCAATATATAAATCATGTTCTTTAGAAGTCATATAAATCATACGCATATTCATAATAGAATATATTTTTTTTACTACGGCCATTGCATCTGGAGCACTAAGTTCCGAATCACAAATGATACATTTTTTTTTATAAAATAAATCAGAATTAGCTGAAATAGGACCAGAATTTTCAATTCCTGCAATGGGATGTGTAGCAACAAAACGACTCCTTTTAGGATGAGAAAAAATCCTATTATAAATATCATACTTAGTAGACCCTGTATCTAAAATAACTGTATCCATACTGATTCTATTCAGAATACTTATAAGTATTTTTTCTATTCCATCTACGGGAATAGATAAAATAATTACTGAAGATTGCATAATGAGATCCTGTAAAGGAATAATATCATCTACAATTCCAAGTTTTACAGCATGCAAAGCATTTTCTTTATTAGAATCTGTTCCTATAAATTTATCTCCAAAATTTGATTTTCTTAATCCTAAACCAATGGATCCACCAATCAATCCTAATCCTATTATTCCAATATTCATGAAAAAATTCTATTTTTTGCCTGTTCCAAAATTTTTACTGGACAACACATAGAAAACCTTATATATCCTCTTCCATTACGACCAAATACTCTACCAGGTGTGACAAATATGTGATAAGTTTGGAAAAATTTTTCTGACCATATACGATCATTTTTATCTGCATCAGTGATTTTTGCCCAAACAAATATTCCAGAATTTTCTTTGGCATATTTTAAATGTAAATAATCACATATCTCCCATATGATTTTTCTTCTTTGAAAATATTCTATATTAAGTTTTTCAAACCATTTTGAATCATGTTTCATGGCTTCTATGGCTCCAATTTGAATTGGATAATACATACCAGAATCCATTTGACTTTTTATTTTCAATATATTATGAATAAATTCTTTTTTTCCTATTATCATTCCGATACGCCAACCAGGCATATTATGACTTTTACTTAAAGAATTTAATTCCAAAGCTATATCTTTGGCCCCTTTTACGTTAAAAATACTTAAAGGACGTTTTTTATTTAAGATAAAACTATAAGGGTTGTCATAAATAAGCAATACACGATTTTTTTTTGCAAATAGAACAATTTCTTCTAATTCTTCAAAAGAAATTGTAGCCCCTGTAGGCATGTGAGGATAATTAATCCACATCATCTTTGCTTTTGTTCCAGACAGATTTTCCAATTTTGGAATCCAATTTTCATCCTCATAAAGATCATAATAAATAATTTTTGCTTCCAAAAGTTTTGATATAGAGGAATAAGTAGGATATCCAGGATCCGGAATTAATACCTCATCACCTTGATCTAAATAAGACATGCTTATATGCATAATTCCTTCCTTAGAACCCATTAATGGCAAAATTTCATGGTTAGGATTAACATCAACTTGATATACTTTTCTATACCAATTAGAAATGGCATTTCTTAGAGGTTCAATTCCAATATAGCTTTGATAAGTATTAGCATGCTTTAATTCTGATGCTTTTTTCATTTTATGTACTACCCCATATGGGGGAAGAAGATCAGGATTTCCAATTCCCAAATTAATGATTTTTATCCCCTTTTTTTCAAGACTATGAATTTTCTTCATTTTTTCTGAAAAAAAATATTCCGATATTTGAGACGTTCTTTTGGCTGATACAATCATTAGGATCTAATTCTACCGTTTTTATATTCTCCCATAATAGACAATTGATGAAGACAGGGAATTTTTTGTATTTTTTTTTTCATTTTTTCATAATCTTTTATATTGTTAAATATAATATCCACATAAAATGAATATTCCCAAGGTCTTTGTATTATAGGAATGGATTGTATTTTCGTCATGTTAATTCCAAGACTAGATATCAGACTCAATATATGAGATAAACTACCAGTAGTGTGCAATATTTTAAATATTAATGAAGCTTTGTTAAAATAATCATTTTTTTCTTTATAAGAATTTGTAATAATAAAAAATCTAGTAAAATTACTAGCAATAGTTTGTATATTCTTGAAAAGAATCTCAAGATCATATTCTTTAGCTGCATTTTCAGATGCTATTGCAGCTAAACCTTTTTTTTTGCATGTAGAAATATATTTAGCAGCAGCAGCTGTATCTGAATATTCTGATATTTTTATATCAGGATGTGCATCTATAAATAATTCACATTGTAAAATAGCCATAGGATGAGAATATATTTCCTGAATATCTTTTATATTTTGTCCAGGATAAGCCATGAGATGATGTTGTATTGGCATATACACCTCTCCCACTATTTTTAAATTATATTCAGATAAAAGACTGTAATTTGTCAAAATTGTTCCCGCTATGCTATTTTCTATAGCCATAACTCCAACATCCACATCAGATTTGGCTACGCCAATTACCAATTCTCTAAAAGAAGAGCATTCCATCAACTTATAATTACATCCTTCAAAATATTTGGAAACTGCTGCATGATGAAAACACCCCTTCACTCCTTGTATCGCTATTTTTTTCATGAAATCAAAAAAAAAGACAAAAAAAAAGATTGAATCCCTATCAATCAAGCGAAAAAAATTTGAAGCAAATATAAAAAATTATTCTATTTTATACAATTTTTTCAATTTTTCATAGATTAAATTGAAATGATAAAATGTGAATATGGATTGACAATAAAAATAAAAGATTAAAACGGTTAACTTTATATTTTCGTATTCTACTATTTCATTATGCAAAAGAAAAAATATTCTATAGGATGGAGGAATGAAAACAAGCACCCTTCTCTTTCGGAAGTTTTTTCTTCCGTTTCTGTTCCTCAACAGAAAGGAATATGGAAAAAACTTTTTGCTTTTACTGGTCCAGGATTATTAATTGCTGTAGGATATATGGATCCAGGAAATTGGGCTACAGATATTGCTGGAGGTGCTAAATTTGGTTATATGCTTTTATCCGTTATTTTTATATCCAATTTTTTTGCCATTATTTTGCAACATTTAGCTTTAAAATTAGGAATTGTTTGTGAGAGAGATTTAGCACAAGCTTGTAGAGATCATTATTCTCACTTTATTAGTTTTATTTTATGGATTTTATGTGAAATCGCTATTGCAGCTTGTGATTTAGCTGAAATCATTGGTTCTGTATTAGCCTTAAAATTACTTTTAGGTATTCCTATTACATGGGGGGTATTAATTACAGCTATAGACGTTTTAATTATTCTATTCTTCCAATATAAAGGGTTTAGATACATTGAAAGTGTAGTAGCTGTTTTAATTTTTACAATTCTAATTTGTTTTAGTTTTGAAATTATTAGTTCAAAACCTGAAATTTTTCCCATCCTAAAAGGAATTGTTCCTGACCCTGAAATTATGAAAAATTCGCATTCTTTTTATATATCTATAGGAATATTAGGAGCCACGGTAATGCCTCACAATCTTTATCTTCACTCAAGCATCATACAAACCAGAGATTATCCACGTACTATTGAAGGAAAAAAAATGGCAATAAAATATGCGACCATAGACAGTACTTTATCTTTATCCTTAGCATTTTTTATCAATGCAGCTATATTAATTATATCTGCAGCCACTTTTCATAAAGCTGGACACACAGAAGTTGCAGATATTATGGATGCACATAAACTTTTAACTCCTATCCTAGGGTCTAGCTTAGCTGGAGTTTTTTTTGCATTGGCTTTACTAGCATCAGGACAAAATTCAACATTAACTGGAACTTTAGCTGGACAAATAGTTATGGAAGGATTTCTGAATATAAAATTAAAACCTTGGATTCGAAGATTAATCACAAGACTTATGGCTATTGTTCCAGCTATGATCGTCTCTATTGTTTATGGAGAAAAGGGGACAACTGAATTATTAATAATTAGTCAAATCATTTTATCAATACAACTCAGCTTTGCTATTATACCATTAGTGAATTTTACAGGAGATTCTGAAAAAATGGGACCATTTGTCAATGGTCTAATTTTAAAAATATCATCTTGGTTGATTGCAATTATCATTGTGTTACTCAATTTGTTTTTATTATATGATACTTTCCTGGGAAGAAGATGAGAATACTTCAAAATTTAACGTCAACTCGCGTTGACGATGTAAACGAATACTTGCCTGATATTTTCCTATTGTTTTAATAATTTTATTTCCAGGGATTCTAATAAATTTTTTATCTATAGAGATTCCTTTTTCATTCAAAACTTTCATCAGATACTGATTATTAATTGACCCGAAAAGTTTTCCTCCTTTACCTACTTTAACTGGTATTTTAATAGTTAATTTTTTTAGTTTCTCTTCTATTTCTTTCGATTTTTCAATTAAAAAACTTTCTTTTTTAGAACGTTGTTTCAATATTTCATGAGTATTTTTTATAATTCCAGGTAACGCTAAAACAGCATATCCTTTAGGAATTAGATAGTTTCTGGCATAACCAGGTTTTACATCTAATTCATCATATTGAAAACCTAAATTTTCTACATCTTTTTTGAGAATAATTTTCATTTTTTATCTTAAATCGTCTGTAACAAAAGGTAATAGACCAATCTGTCTGCATCTTTTAATAGCCGCATTTAATTTATTTTGATTTTTTTGTAAAGTGCCTGTAATACGACGTGGTAAAATTTTTCCTTGCGCATTCAAAAATTTTATTAAAAAAGTAGGATCTTTATAATCTATATATTTAATATTTCTTTGTTCAAAGAAACAATATTTTTTTTCTACTTTAGTTTCTATTTTAATAGGAGATAAATATCTTAATTCATTATCTTCTCCTTGTTTTGTATGTTTATGGGGTTCTTCTAATGTCATAATTCTTCATCTTTTTTTAAGAATTTTTTTCTTCTCCTTTCAGCATATTCTATTCCATATTTATTTAATTTTATAGTTAAAAAACGTAATACACGCTCATCCTGTCTTAATTTCAATTCTAAATCAGAAACTAAATCAGAATTAAACAAAAATTCAAATAAGTGATAACAACCACTTTGTTTTTTTTGAATAGGATAAGCAAATTTTTTTAATCCCCAATGTTCCTGATGAATCATTTTTCCTTTTTTTTGCATGATATAATTTTCGTATTCTTTTGCTGTTTCTTTTGCTTGATCATCAGATAATATAGGAGTTATGATTATAATATTTTCATAATGTTTAAGCATTGAATTTTTTTAAATGTAAATCTATATTTTTATATTCTTTTTTCAAATATTTTTCAAAAAATATTCTAAATTTTTTCTTTTATTTGATTGATCAATTTTTGAATACGTCTTATACTTTCCTCTTTTCCTAGCATTTCTAAAATTATGAAAAGATCAATTCCTTTTAGAGACCCCACTAAAGCTAAACGAAGTAATTGCATGATTTGATGTTTATTTTTTATTTTTTGAAACAACAATCTCAAATATACAGACGTAAATTGATTCATATCATATAATAGTATTTTTGCATTTTCCAATTGAATAATGGTATTGTCATGACAAATTTTTTTGAAAAAATTATCTTCATAAAAACGAGGAGAAATAAAAAAATAAAAAGAATGTTCCCATATTTCATGAACAAAATAAATCCTATCCATTGTTAAATGAATTACTTTCCATAAATAATCTTTTTGACATAAAATAGAACGTGTTTTGATTTCTTTGAAAAGAAATGAAAATATTTCTTCTTCTTTTTCATTTAAATGTTTTTTATTGAACCAATTTGCTTTTTTAATATCAAAATAAACACTAGATTTAGTTATTCTTTCTAAAGAAAATAAATTGATTAATTCTCGTAAAGAGAAAATTTCCCTTTTTCCTCCAGGATTCCATCCTAATAAAGCTAACATATTCACAAATGCTTCTGGAAAATAACCTAATTCCCTATATCCTGGTATAATAATTTTTTTTTGGGGAATTTTCCATTGTATAGGATATATAGGAAAATTTGAACTATCTGTATTTCTTTTACTAATTTTTCCTTTTCCATTCTTTTTCAAAATTAAAGGTAAATGTGCAAAATGAGGAGGAGTCCAACCCAAAGCCCGATATAACAATAAATGCAAAGACATAGATGGGATCCATTCTTCTCCTCTGATTACATGAGTAATTTTCATTATATGATCATCTATTGTATTAGCTAAATGATAAGTAGCTACTCCATCCGATTTTAATAAAATTTTATCGTCTAAGTGATCTGTATTCACAATTATATTCCCACGTATGATATCATACATTTTTAATTTTTCTCCAGGTTCTATTTTAAATCGAATCACATAAGAACAAGATTGCAGGTTATCATGTAATTGCTCTTTCGTCATAGTTAAAGAATTATTCATATTCATTCTGTTTTTATAATTATAAGAAAAAACTAAACCACGATGATTCCATTCTTTTATTTTTTTATCAATATCTTGATTCGTGTCAAATGCATAATAAGCGTATCCTTTTTTTAGTAATTTATTGATATATATACGATAAATATTACTTCTTTTAGATTGATAATAAGGATAAAAAGGCCCCCCATACCCAACCCCTTCATCAGGTTCTATGTGGCACCATTTTAATGTTTCCAAAATATATGATTCAGAATTCTCAACAAATCTTTTTCTATCAGTATCTTCTATTCTAAGAATAAATGTCCCTCCATATTTTTTAGCAAAAAGATAGTTATATAATGCTGTTCTGATTCCACCTAAATGAAGTGGCCCTGTTGGACTAGGAGCAAAACGTACTCTAACAGAATGTAGTGACATAATTGATAAATCTTATTTTCCAATGCAAAATTTTGAAAAAATATTTTTTAGTATATCTTCACTCGTGATTTCTCCCGAAATTTCTCCTAAATATCGTAATGTTTCTTTAATATATATTGATATTAAATCAACCGAAAATCCTTTATTCAAAGCATTATGTGCTAATGAAAGTTCCCTTAATGATCGTTTCAAAGCTTCATAATGTCTATTTTGTGTAACCACTATTTTTTTTTCTTTTAATTTATCTAAAAACAAAAAACTCAAAACATTGAGTACCCTTTTGACTTCATGATAATTTTTTGACGAAATTTCGAAAAAATAAGGAATCTTTGATTTGAAATTTTCAAAATCATAAAAATCAGATAAATCTGATTTATTCGCTATGACAAAAATATTTTTTAATGGATATTTTTTTTGAATTCTTTGAATATCATTAAGAATTTTTTGTTTTTCTTGATCCGAAGAATCAAAAATATATAATATGACTTGAGCCTCTTCTATTTTTTTCATGGTTTTTTCCACTCCCATCATTTCTATAGGATCTTTAGTTTTTCTAATCCCTGCTGTATCCAAAAAATGAAAAAGAATTCCATTTAAAATAATTTCTCCTTCCACATAATCTCTAGTTGTTCCTTCTATATGGGATATAATGGAACGATCTTCCTGAACCGCCTGATTAAAAAAAGTAGATTTCCCAACATTGGGTTTTCCAATAATAACCACATAAATTCCTTTTTTTATGGCATTTCCTAATGAAAAAGATTCAATTAAATCTTTTAGAATTTCTTTTAATTCTTGTAAAAAAGAAAAAAGTTCTGATCTCTTAGCAAAAATCACATTCTCTTCAGAAAAATCTAATTCTAATTCTAGTAAAGACACGAAATCTAACAATTTTTTTCTTAAATCCTTAATAGTATTAGATAATGATCCTTTAATATGTTGTAAAGATATTTCATGACAAATTTTGTTTTCAGACATAATCAAATCAGCTATAGCTTCTGCTTGTGATAAATCCATTTTTTTATTTATAAAAGCACGAAATGTAAATTCTCCAGGACGAGCTAAACGTATTCCTTTTCTAATGATCAATTGCAAAATCTGTTGTTGAATATAATAAGATCCATGACAAGAAATCTCTATCATATTCTCTCCTGTATAAGAAAAAGGAGATTTAAAAATAGAAACTAAAACTTGATCTAATAAATTATTACTTTCTGCAACAATATATCCTAAATGAATTGTATGTGTAGACTGCTTTTCCAGTTTTTTTCCAGGTTTAACAGAAAAAAAAATATTTTCAATTATAGATATGGAATTTTTACCAGAAATACGAATAACAGAAATAGCACTAGATCCAATAGGAGTTGCTAAAGCAACAATGGTATCGTCATCTAAATCTAACATAAATCACAAAATAAATATTTTTTTTTGAAATTCGCATCATTTTAATTTCGTCATATGATATCTTTTGACAAATTTTACCGTATTTTTCAAAATACTCTTCAAGATTTATATACAGAACCTAAAGAAATAGAAAGCATCTTTTTTTTACTTACGACCCATATTTTAAAATGTGATAAAACAACTATTTTGTTGCGATTGAGTAGAAAAGAAAAAATTAATTTTTTTACTTATGAAAAATTAATAAAAAAATTATGGGAATTAAAAAAAAATAGACCCATACAATATGTAATTGGTCAAGCTTACTTTTGGGGGATGAAATTTATTGTTAATGAAAAAGTGTTCATTCCAAGACCAGAAACAGAAGAACTTGTATACTGGATTTTGCAGGATCATAAAAACTGCAATTATCCTGTTCAAGTATTTGATATTGGAACAGGAAGTGGATGTATTAGTATTACTTTAAAAAAGAAAAAACCTGAAATTTCACACATTCATGCCATTGATTTTGATCAAAAGGCTCTTGACATTGCTCATAAAAATGCAAAATTACATAATGTCAAAATTTCATTAAAAAATATAGACATATTGAAAAATGAAATCCCATCAAACATGAATAAAAATTTTGTTCACATTATCGTAAGTAATCCTCCTTATGTTAAACTATCTGAAAAAAAACTTCTACATCCAAATATTGTTCAATACGAACCTTATCAAGCTTTATTTGTTCCTGACGAGGATCCTTTAATTTTTTACAAAAAAATTTCTTTTTGGATCCAAAAAAGATTAACTGGAATTATCTATGTTTACTTTGAAATAAATCAATTTATTTATTCAGATATTATTGATCTTTTGAAAAAAAGAGGATTTCTAAATATCGAAATAAGAAAAGATTTTCAAGGCTTTTTTAGAATGGTTCGTGCAGTTTATTCCGCAAACGAAAAATAAAATAAAAAATATGAATAAAAAAATAGAAAAAAAAATATACCAACTCAGAAAAAAATTATTAAAATATAATGATCAATATTATAATTTTGGTATTTCCGAAGTATCAGATGATTTTTTTGATAAAAAATTAAAAGAATTATCTTTTTTAGAGAAAAAATATCCTGAATTACAGGATTCTACTTCTCCTACAATGAAAATAGGAGCAAAAATTCCTAGTCACAACTCCATTTCTACTGTTTATCATAAATACAAAATGTATTCCATTCAAAACGCCTATTCTAAAAAAGAATTAATAATTTGGGAAAAAAAAATTAGTAAATCAGTTCATTCTTTATCTTTTATATGTGAACCCAAATATGATGGAGTATCTATTAATTTAATTTATCAAAACGGTTTTTTAACAAATGCAGTAACTCGTGGGGATGGAGAAAAAGGAGAAGATGTTACAAAAAATATTCAAACGATCAAATACATCCCTTGTAAGTTAAAAGGAGATAACTATCCTACATATCTTGAAATACGTGGAGAAATTTTTCTTTCTATAAAAAATTTTATAAAAATCAATAAAAAACGTATCAAAAATGGACAAAAACCTTATTCTAATCCCAGAAATACGGCCAGTGGAACACTAAAAATTCATGATCATAAAGAAGTACGTAAAAGAGATTTATTTTGTATAGCATTTCATTCTGTAGGAAATAATTTACCTTTTGACACACAATATGAAGCCATAAAATACATAAAATATTGGGGTTTTCAAGTACCGGAAACAGCACGTATTTGTAGAAATATGAAAGAAGTTTTCCATTTTATAGACTTTTGGAAAGTTTGTCAAAATAAACTTCCGTATCAAACGGACGGAATAGTTATCAAAGTCAATGAATATCAAAAACAATCTATTTTAGGATTTACCAATAAATATCCACGTTGGGCTATAGCTTATAAATTTAAACAAAAATTGTCGGAGACCAAATTATTAAATATTACGTTTCAAGTAGGACGTACAGGAGTCATTACTCCTGTAGCTCATGTTGCACCTATTGCAATTACTGGAACGACAATAAAAAGAGTTGGACTTTATAATAATAATTTTATACAAAAAATGGGAATTTATTATGGAGATACGCTTTTATTAGAAAAAGGAGGAGATATCATTCCAAAAGTCACAAAAATAAACATCAAAAAAAGATCAGATAAAACCTTTCCTGTATTTTTTTTAAAAAAATGTCCATCATGTCATAGTGTTTTAGAAAAAAAACACAAATTATTCTATTGTATGAATCAGAATTGTTTTTCTAAAAAAATAGAAAAAATAATACATTTTGTAAATGTTATGAATATAAAAAAAATTGGAAGGAAAATGATAAATAAACTATATAAAAAAGGTTTTTTATATAATTTTTGTGATTTATATGAATTGAAAAAAGAAGAACTACTTCAGATTGATGGAGTCAGAGAAAAATTAGCATATGGTATTATAAAAAATATAGAAAAATCTAAAGAAAACCCTTATTATAAAGTATTATTTTCCTTAGGGGTTCGTTATGTAGGAGAATATATATCTCAAAAATTAACAGAAAATTTTGGGAATATACATTCTTTAATGCATGCAAGTTATGATCGTTTAATTTCTATTTCTGGTATAGGAAAAAAAATTGCAAAAAGCATCATAACTTATTTTTCAAAGACCGAACATCAACATATAATTAAAATGCTTGTCAAATATGGATTACATATTTCGAAATGTTCTATGATGAAAAAATATTCTTTTATTAAAGAAAAATCTTTTGTATTTACAGGGAAATTATCTTGTATGACCCGGAATGAAGCTAAAAATATAGTAGAATTTTTAGGTGGAAAAGTATATAATACTGTCAATAATAAAATTAATTTTATAGTAGTTGGAAAAAATTTTGGTTCTAAATTAGAAAAAAGTATGAAAAAAAATCACGTCATAATTTTGACAGAACATATTTTTTTGAAAATGCTTAAAAAAGAAAAAATCAATCAATTTTAACAATTGTCAGCACTTATTTAAGTCCGTATAGATGGTTTTGTTTTTCATATAGAAAACAGTATATTTAATTTAATAAATGTGTACTAATTTTTGCGTAAAATTAATGCATCATTTAAGTCAGAAATCTATTTTTTTTATGTTATTAAAAAATATATTTACAGAATCTGGATTCGAGTCTGAAGCTGAGTTTATACCCTTAATGAGTCAAGATGAAGAAGATCAATTGCTTAAAGACGATATTCCTGAACAATTATGTATCTTAACAGTAAGAAATATGGTTTTGTATTCTGGAATTGTTTTTCCAATTATAGCAGGAAAAAGTGGATCCATACAATTGTTGCAAGATGCTTATGGATTAGATAAAACAGTTGGAGTATTAACACAAAAAAATTCTGGAATCGAAAATCTTAGTGAAAAAGATTTGTATTCTATTGGAACGGTTGCTAAAATATTGAAATTATTGAAAATGCCTGATGGAAATACCACTGTTATTTTGCAGGGAAAAAGGAGATTTAAAGTCAATCGTTTTATTCAAAATGATCCATATTTTAAAGCAGAAATTATAGCGTTAGAAGAAAATAAACCTTCCTGTAAGGATAAAGAATACCTTGCTTTAGTAGAATCTATAAAAGAAATAGCTATAAAAATTATTCAAGATAATCCCAACATTCCATCAGAAGCAAGCATTGCTATTCGTAATATAGAAAGTCCTTCTTTCTTAATAAATTTCGTAGCAGCTAATATGAATTTAGCTACTAGAGATAAACAAAAATTGTTAGAATACGATGATTTGAAAAAAAGAGCAATGGAAACATTGCGTTTTCTAAATGTAGAACATCAACAAATTAAATTAAAAAACGATATTCAATCCCGTGTTCGGAGTGATATGGACCAGCAACAAAGAGAATATTTCTTGCATCAGCAAATCAAAGCTATCCAAGAAGAACTGGGAGACATTTCTTATGAAAAAGAAATAGACGAAATGCGTGTTAAAGCTTCCAGAAAAAAATGGCCAAAGGAAGCAAAAAAACAGTTTGACAGAGAATTGCTAAAAATGCAAAGAACTAATCCTCAAATGCCAGAATATACGGTTCAAAGAAATTATCTTGAATTAATGATTGATCTACCTTGGGGGAGATATTCAAAGGATAATTTTGATTTAGAATATGCACAAAAAATATTAGATAGAGATCATTATGGATTAGAAAAAGTTAAAGAGCGTATTATAGAATATTTAGCTGTATTAAAATTGAGAGGAGATATGCGTTCCCCTATTCTATGTTTTTATGGTCCACCTGGAGTTGGAAAAACTTCTTTAGGAAGATCTATAGCTACCGCGCTGAAAAGAAAATACGTTCGCATTTCTTTGGGAGGATTGCATGATGAATCAGAAATACGGGGACATAGAAGGACTTATATAGGAGCTATGCCTGGTAGGTTATTACAATCTATTCGAAAAGTAGGAACTTCAAATCCAGTTTTTGTTATAGACGAAATAGACAAAATGGGAATAGGAACAAATGGAGATCCTTCTTCTGCTATGTTGGAAGTTTTAGATCCGGAACAAAACACCTCATTTTACGATAATTTTTTAGAAATGGGTTACGATTTATCAAAAGTGTTATTTATTGCTACAGCAAATTCACTTTCCCATATTCAACCTGCTCTAATAGATCGAATGGAGGTTATAGAAATGAATGGATATACTGTAGAAGAAAAAACACAAATTGTAAAAAAACACATATTACCCAAACAATTAAAAGATAATGGATTAAAAAAATCAGATTTAATACTTGGGACGAAACAGATAGAAAAAGTCATTGAAAGTTATACAAGAGAATCTGGATTAAGAACTTTAGAAAAACATATTGCTAAATTAGCACGTTATGTAGCTAAACATATTGCGATGAATAAAAAATATGTAAAGCTTTTGAGTATTGAAAAAATAGAAAGTATTCTTGGAATCCCCAATGATCCAGATCGTTATGAAGAAAATAATGTTCCAGGTGTGGTGACTGGTTTAGCTTGGACTCATTTTGGGGGAGATATTTTATATATTGAATCCAGTTTATCTAAAGGGAAAGGTCATTTAAGTATTACTGGGAATTTAGGAGAGGTGATGAAAGAATCTGCTACAATTGCTTTACAGTACATTAAAGCTCATTATAAAGAATTTAATATAGATCCTATAATGTTTGAAGAAAAAAATGTACATGTTCACGTTCCTGAAGGTGCAGTCCCTAAAGATGGACCATCTGCAGGAATAACAATGTTAACATCTTTAGTATCAAGTTTTACCAAAAGAAAGTTAAGACCTCATTTAGCTATGACAGGAGAAATCACTCTAAGAGGGAAAGTTCTCCCTGTTGGTGGAATTAAAGAAAAAATTCTAGCAGCTAAACGTGCTAATATTAAAGAAATTATTCTATCACAAGAGAATAAAAAAGATGTAGAAGAAATTAAAACCGAACACTTAAAAGGATTAACCTTTGATTATGTCAGAAATATGAATGATGTCATTTATTTAGCTTTATTGTAAATTATGATGCATGAATTAGAAAATAAGAGGAACTCAGTTCAGGGAGAATACTTAATTCAACTCGCAAAAAAATATGGAACTCCACTTTACGTATATGATTCTTGCAAAATAAGGAAACAATATATGAAAATGAAAAAGGCTTTTCATGGCATAAAAAATTTAATTATTAATTATGCCTGTAAAGCTAACACGAATCTAAATATATTAAAATTTTTGCAAAAATTGGGAAGTGGATTAGACACCGTGTCAATTCAAGAAGTAGAATTAGGATTAAAAGCAGGTTTTCATCCTAAAAGTATTATATTCACACCTAATTGTGTTTCTATTCAAGAAATAAAAAAGGCTGTTGATTTCGGGGTTAGAATTAATTTAGATAATCTATCTATTTTAGAACAATTTGGAGAATCTTATCCTGATTATGCTATAGGAATTAGAATTAATCCGCATATTATGGCAGGAGGAAATTCTAAGATTTCAGTAGGACATATTGATTCTAAATTTGGGATTTCTCATTATCAAATTCCTCATATAAAAAGAATATTAAAGAATACCGGACTTAAAATCGAAGGATTTCATATGCATACAGGATCTGATATATCAGATATAAAATCCTTTTTATCAGGTGCTAAAATATTGTTTCAAACAGCTAGTGATTTTCAAAATATTGATTATATTGATTTCGGAAGTGGGTTTAAAGTTCCATACAAAGAAAATGATGTCAAAACAGATATTAATTTTTTAAGTTCCTCTATTACAGAAAAATTTGAAGATTTTTGTAAAACTTATGGAAGTCAAATTACTTTGATATTAGAACCAGGTAAATTTATAGTTAGTGAATCTGGATATTTTTTAGTTAGTGTAAATGTTATTAAACATACTATTTCTACTGTATTCGCTGGAGTAAATTCAGGATTCAATCATTTTCTTCGTCCTATGTTTTATGATGCTTATCATTGTATTGAAAATATTTCAAACCCAAATGGTCGTTTTCGTTTTTACACAGTGGTAGGATATATTTGCGAATCGGATACTTTTGGATTTAATAGAAAAGTTAGAGAAATCCGTGAAGGAGACATTTTATGCATTAAGAATGCAGGAGCTTATTGTTTTTCTATGTCTTCCAATTATAATTCTCGTTATAGACCTTCTGAAGTTATGATTTTTAAGGGAAAAGATTTTCTTATAAGAAAAAGAGAAACAATGCAAGATCTTATCAGGAATATAGTACACATACACATGTAACCCACACCAATAAATAAATATGGAGAGATGGCAGAGTGGTTAATTGCGGCGGTCTTGAAAACCGTTGAGGGTTACACCTCCGGGGGTTCGAATCCCTCTCTCTCCGCCAGTCAACATAATCAATCATTTATTTTTTCATCTATTTTTCAGTTTTTTTATCTGTTTTTCAATACTTTCGTTGGTAATTTTTATAAATAAAAATGTAGTCTTTCCTAAGACATGTCCTGGACACAAAATTTCTTCTATGTTTTTGATTTGATTCCAAAAAAAAGTTTTCAAACGAAGCATATTTAACAATTTTTTTGCCGTATGTGGAAGAAAAGGTTCTGCTAATTGAGCTAATATCCCAACAATTTGTAGCGATACATAAAGTATGGTGTTGACACGCTTTTCTTTCTTTTTATTGTTCCAAGGTTCTTCTTCTGTCAAATATTTGTTTCCCAGTCTAGCTAAATTCATAAAACATGCTAAGGATTCTCGAAATTGATAAGATTCAATTAAATCACCTATGTATTGTGGATAATTTTTAATTTTTATTAAAATATTTTTATCCTTAATAGATAACATTTCAGGTTTAGGAACAATGCCTTTATTATATTTTTGGATTAAAGTTAGACTTCTATTCACAAAATTACCTAATATAGCAATCAACTCAGTATTATTTTTTCTTTGAAAATCTTTCCAATTAAAATTATTATCTTTTTTTTCAGGCATATTAGCTATAAGAATATAACGAAGGGTATCCTGTTGATTTGGAAAATCTTTTAAATATTCATGAACCCATACGGCCCAATTTTTAGAAGTAGATATTTTCTTATTTTCTATATGAAGAAATTCATTAGCCAATATTTGATCTGGAAGGATATATCCACTATTATATGCTTGAAGAATAACTGGAAAAATAATGCAATGAAAAACAATATTATCTTTTCCTATAAACTGAATTAATTTGGTCCTTTCGTCTTTCCAATAAGGTTCCCAATCTATTTTTTTTTGTTTAGACCATTCTATGGTAGAAGAAATGTATCCGATAGGAGCTTCAAACCATACATATAAAACTTTTCCTGTTTCTTCAGAAACAGGAACTCCCCAATTTAAATCTCTTGTTATCGCACGAGGTTTTAATCCTTGGTCTAACCAAGATTTTGCTTGTCCATACACATTCACTTTCCAATCTTTTTTATGATCAATTAAAATCCATTTTTCTAAAAATTTTTGATATTGATTTAAAGGAAAGTACCAATGTTTAGTTTTTTTTAAAATCGGAAAACTTCCACTTATAGTCGATTTTGGATATATTAAATCTTCAGGGATTAGCGGACTTCCACAATTTTCGCATTGATCTCCATAAGCTTCTTCATTTCTACAATGGGGGCATGTCCCAGATATGTACCTATCCGCAAAATTGTTGTTCTTTTTCGTCATAATATTGTTCAGATATTTTTTTAAAAATCTTTTTTTTTCATGAAGTTTTTTAAAAAAGGATGTAGAAATTTCGTGATGAATTTTTGTAGAGGTTCTGGAATAATGATCAAATTGTATACCAAAATTATCAAAACAATCTTTAATCATATCATGATACTTATTGACTATTTCTTGAGGAGTTTTTTTTTCTTTTTTCGCTTGTATAGCAATAGGGGCTCCATGTTCATCCGATCCACATATAAAAATAACATCTATTTTTTTTCGTCTAAGAAAACGAACAAAAATATCTGCAGGTAAATAAACTCCTGCCAAATGTCCTATATGAATTGGGCCATTTGCATATGGTAAAGCCGCAGTAACTGTATATTTATTTGGTTTTTTCATAATAAAAAAATAAAATTGATATATAATATGAATAATAATAGTAAAAAATTATTTTTAATTGATGCATATCCTATGATTTATCAAAGCTATTATGCTTATAGACATAAACATCTTTTCACTTCTCAAGGACTCAACACTTCACCTATCATAAATTTCACATATTTTTTAATAAACACATTAAATAATGAAAAACCATCCTATATGGCTACTATTTTTGATCCCAGTCAAGGGGTTTCTTTTAGAAAAAAAGAATATGAAAAATATAAAGCACATAGAAAAAAAACACCGGAGGCTATTTTCATAGCTATTCCTTATATTATAAAGATTTTGAAAACTTTTAAAGTTTCTTTTTTTTATGCTCCCAATGGATATGAGGCTGATGATTTTATTGGAACAATAGCTAAAAAAGCGGAAAATAAAGGATATATTATTTATATAATCACTTTAGATAAAGATTTTTTTCAACTAGTTACAGAAAATATTAAAGTTTATATCCCCCCTTTTAAAGGAAAAACAAAAAAAATATTGGGAATAAAAGAAATACAAAAAAAATTTGATGTGAATCATCCAAAACAAGTTATCGATTTGTGGAGTATGATGGGAGACCCTTCTGATAACATCCCAGGATTGCCAGGGATTGGAAAAAAAAATGCAATAAAATTTATTAAAAAATATGGAAATATAGAAAAACTATTAAATTCAACTCATGATCTGAATGGAAAAATTAAAGAAAATATTGAAAAAAATAAAGATTTAGGTCTTTTATCAAAAAAACTAATTACTATTGTTACCAATATTCCTTTTTTTTCTTTTCATGAAGAAAAATTTTATGTCAAAAAACCCAATTGGAATTCCATAAAAAAAATATTTGGAGAACTTGAATTTATAAGGTTATTAAAAAAAGCTAATGAATATTTTCAATTTAAAACGAAAGAATAATTTTATTTTTCCATATAAAATTTATATTTCTTTATATAATCCCAAACTTTTATAGAAAGCATAGATTTTATGTTTTTTCCTTCTTGAATAGATTTTCGAATAAAAGAAGAAGATATTTCAATGATTGGAGCTTTCAAAAAAATTATGTTATCCTTTTTATATTTAAGGTCAGAAAAAGATCCAACTCTAGGATAAACCAATATCTCATATTTATTTAAAATAATTTTATAATTTTTCCATTTTCTTAAAGAAGAAAATGAATCTTTTCCCAAAAGAATAGAAAACTTATTTATAGGATATTTTTTTTCTATATTGTCAAGTGTATGAATTGTATAAGAAGGAAAATGTCCATATTCAATATCTAAAAGATTCATTTTTTTATAGTCAAAAATAGCTCTTTTAACCATTTCAATTCTATGTTTATAATCTAAAAGGTTTTTTTTTTAATGGATTTTGTGGAGTCACCACAAACCAAACATAATCTATATCTAAAAATTCTGTTATATAATTAGCAATAATTGTATGTCCTAAATGAACAGGATTAAATGACCCAAAGTAAAGTACAATTTTCATACTAATAAAAATATCGAGATACGTATATGTCATCTCGATATTTTTTATAATTATTTTTGTTAAATCATTTTAACACGATAACTGAATCCCAAAATGATAATATGATTATTCTCATTTTCTTTTTTAATTGGATCTAAACTGTAATTGACTCTGTGGTTTTGATATATCAAATGTAAACTCAGATCATCACTTTTCATGATAGGAAGAAATTCTACACCTCCATAATAAGTATATGCTTTTTTAAACAATTTATTTTTTACTAAAATGTCATTCATTTCTTTTTTAGAGGTCCCTATTTCATATACTCCTTTCGCAATGAAATTCCATTTCGGAAGAAAATTATATTTTAACTTCACTAAATAAGTTCCATATTTCACGGAAGCGGCATGATTAGTATTATAATATTCATTATTCAATGAATATATAATATTTGTTATCCTCCCGTTTTTTTCGATATCTTCGTCGCTAAATATATAGTCTGCTTCTATGGATAAAGGTTTAAAATTTAATTGGCTCCCTAAAGCTAGTAATTTCCAAAATTTTTTATTTTCATTTTCTTGAAAAATAGAATAAGACCATCTATTTTTAATGATTTTATTATTAAATAAACTCCAATTCCAATTCACAGAACATCCCATAGGATGACTCATTTTTTTAGTTATATAGTCTTCTTTTTTTTTCGTTCCATTGACAATTTGAAATTGCAATTCATGATCTTTTATAGGAATATAAAGAAAGCTAAATCCAACAGGATTCTCCTTTTTTTTGTATACATGTGGATAGCGATATGCGTAGGAACTATTAGCATTAGCATATTCCATACTACCAAAAGAAAAAGGTTGTTTTCCAATTAATAAATAAAGTTTATCGTTCCACTTATATTTTAAATAAGCTAAATCCATCATTTCAGAATTTTCTGTTTTTTTCAACTGTTTTGTAAAACGATAACTTATTTTATCATTGGCTTTTCCTATTATTTCCAAGTTTAAATAATTTTCTGAAAAACGAGAACCTTCATAAAATTCTTTTTTGACAGTTTTGACTGTAGAGTTCAGACTACTAGAAAAATCTAAAAACATGTTGGAATGAGAATCGTCATCTGTTGTTTTTTTTTGTTTTATAATTTCCGAATAACTATGAAAAGGACAAAAAAATCCTAAAAAAAGAATAAATAAAGTAATTTTTGTTTTTTTCATTTTTTTAATTTTACTGTATAATATAATAAATTTTTCAGTATAAAAAACTTTTTTTTAAACTAAAAATAAAGATTCAAGACTAATACTATAAAAAACATGGAAAAAAAGAAAAAAAAAGAAAAGAAAACTCTTAAAACTATTTTGGTTTTTTTTTATTAGGAAATAGTATTTTTTTATTTTTAAGTTTTTTTTCTTTTCTTTTTCATTGGAAAAATGATCAAAGTCAGATTGAAAAACTTTTTGATAAAGAAATTATAGCAGAAAATTTACTTGGAAAAATGGGAGCTGCTATATCTCACTATTTTATTCATTGTGGAACAGGAGTTAGTGCTTTTTCTATTCCTATATTTTTATTTTTAACCGGATTAAAAATTATTTTTATTAAAAAAAAATTGTTAAATAATTTTTATAAATCAACAATATATAAGTTGCTATTTTTTAACGTATGGCTTCCCATTTTTTTTTATGTTATTATTCCTAATCAAGGAATATTCAGTGGAGTTTTCGGATTTGAAATAGGAAACTATTTAATTCATTTATTTGGAAAAGTAGGATTATATATGCTTATTTTCACGAGTATTATTTTTTACTTGATCATTGTTTTTCATATCAATATCAGTACTTTACCCATAAAAAATGGCATAAAAAAAAAAACACAAAATATTAACAAAAAAATAGATACAAAATTGAATTTTCATAATATGAAAATTGTAAATCAACCCAATATGAATTATGATTTAGATAAAAACATTCTTCATTCTATTTTATCTAAAAAAAAAGAATATTTTTCATCTATTGATTTGAAAACAGATTTAGAATTGGAATCTAATAAAAAAAAAATAATTCAAATTCTAAATTATTATAATATAGAAATATCTGAACTAAAAGCTAATATAGGACCTACTATAACTTTATATGAAATATATCCTAAGTTGGGGACACGTATTTCCAAAATAAAGAACTTAAAAAATGAGATTGCATTAAATTTATCCGCTATTTCTATAAGAATTATAGCTCCTATACCTGGAAAAGGATCCATTGGAATAGAAATCCCCAATTATAAACGTTCCCCCGTTTATATAAAAGACATTCTTTTTTCAGAAGAAAGTAACAAAAAAAGTCATAAAATGGAACTTCCCATTTCTTTAGGTAAAACAGTATTTAATGAGATTTTTATTATAGATTTAGCAAAAATGCCCCATTTACTTATAGCAGGATCAACAGGACAAGGAAAATCTGTAGGATTAAATGTTATGATTGTTTTTCTATTATATAAAAAAAATCCAGAAGATATCAAATTTATTTTGATTGACCCAAAAAAAGTAGAATTATCAGTATACAAAAAAATTTCAAAATCCTATTTTGCTACACTTCCAAATTCCATAGAACCGATTATTACAGATTTACATAAAGTAAAAAATATATTAAATTCTTTATGTCAAGAAATGGATCAAAGATATGCTATTTTAGAAAAACATAAGGTTAGAAATATTAAAGAATATAATAATATAATAAAATACAATAAGTACCACTTACCTTATATCATATTAATTATTGATGAATTTGCCGATTTAAATATTAATAATAATCAAAAAATAGAAATATACATAACTCGATTAGCACAACTTGCTAGAGCTGTAGGGATTCATTTGATTATAGCCACACAACGTCCATCAGTAGATGTAATTACTGGATTAATTAAATCCAATTTTACGGCAAGAATTGCATTTAGAGTAAGTTCGAAAATAGATTCTAGAACTATATTAGATTGCACAGGGGCTGAACAATTAATAGGAAAAGGAGATATGTTTTTTTCTAATAAAAATGAATTGATACGATTACAATGTCCATTTATAGAATTGTCAGACCTAAAAAAAATTGTTGATTTTTATGGAAAAAATCATAAACAAAATGAGTACTTTTTTTTGCCAGAACCAAATATGAATGAGTGAATTTTAATTTTAACATGATAATAAAAAAACTTGATTTATACATGATTCGTTTATTTATGACTCCTTTTTTTATAATTTATATTACAATATTTATTATTTTTATGATTCAATTTTTTTGGAGTCAAATAGATGAACTAACAGGAAAAAATATTAGTATTTTTATAATATTAAAATTTATATTATACTTTGGTGTATCTATTATTCCATTGGTAACTCCTATTGCCTTATTATTAACTTCTATTATAATATTTGGTGATCTTTCAGAAAATCAAGAACTAATTGCTATAAAATCTTCTGGAATATCTCTTTTTCGTGTTATGATTCCTATTTTATGTTTAACCTTTATTTTATCCATTGTATTGTATTTATTTTCAGATTTTGTTATTCCAAAAGCAAAAATGAAAGCGAAGAAATTAGGATATCAAATATCGTTGACTCATCCATCTTTAAAATTGAAGGAAAGAATTTTTGTAAACCTTTTACCCAATTTTTTCATAAAAATAGATAGAATAAATAATAATTACTTACATAATGTATTTATTTTTTTTTATGACAAAAATTCACTTATTAACACTATTCTTTCTCAAAAAGGAATTTTAATTCCCAATCAAAAGGATGGATCTATTCAATTAAAATTAATAAATGGAGTTTTATATAGTGAAAATTTCAATAATATTAAAAATAAACAATACTCTTATCAACTTGTAGAGTTTCACACTTTAATTCAAAATTTTAAAATTCCTTCAGGAACAAAAATAAAAAACTTAGATGACTATGATTTTTATAAAACACTAAATACAAGAAATCTTATTAAAAAAATTAATTTTTTTCAAAAAAAAATTATAACAATACTTACGGGAACAAAATATATTGCTAAGCTCCAATTAGAATTGCAAAAAAAATTTACATTTCCAGTAACATGTATTATAATGTTTCTTACTGGAGCTCCATTAGGTGCTATTATTAGAAAAGGAGGAATAGGTTATCCAACAGTGATAGCTCTAATTATATTCATCATTTATTATACTTTACTAACCATCACTCAAAATAAAGTAGAAAAAGCTGAAATATGTTCATGGATAGGAGCTTGGATCCCAAACCTTGTTTTTTTTCCAGTAAGTGTATGGATGACTTATAAAACTGTAATAGATGATTTTTATATTTAAATCAAATTCATATATGGGTTTTGATTCAAATCAAAATTTAAATAGTATTGAAGAGGCCATACAGGATATACAAAATGGAAAAATTATTATCGTAGTTGATGATAAAAATCGTGAAAATGAAGGAGATTTTATAGTAGCTGCTGAAAAAATAACTCCTAAAATTGTAAATTTTCTCATTACTCATGGAAGAGGATTAGTTTGTGTTTCCTTGACAGAAGAAAAATGTGATCAATTAAAACTTCAAATGATGGTAAAAAATAACACAGATCCTAGAAAAACGGCTTTCACCGTATCCGTAGATTTACGAGGTTATGGCGTGAGTACTGGTATTTCTGTTTCAGATAGAGCCAAAACTATTTTTGCCTTAGTTAATGAAGTAGAACCAAAAGCATTCAATAAACCAGGACATATATTTCCTCTTCGCGCAAAAAAAGGAGGCGTATTAGAAAGACCTGGACATACAGAAGCAGCTATTGATATAACTAAAATGGCAGGATGCAATCCTGGAGGTGTATTGGTAGAAATATTAAATCAAAATGGATCTATGGCACGTTTACCACAATTGATTCATATAGCCCAAAAATTCCATATCAAAATTATATCCATAGAAGATCTTATTAAATATAAAATTAAACATAAAAAATAATGAAAGCGGTCTGGACGGGATTTGAACCCGCGACCCCATGCGTGACAGGCATGTATTCTAACCAACTGAACTACCAGACCGAATTATGTAACAATTAAAGCGTCCAATTTTTTTCTTATGTCTTCTTTAGAAAGGACACCAATATGAATATCTTTTTTTTCTCCATTTTTAAAAAAAATCATAGTAGGAATACTACGTATTTCATATTTAGAAGAAATTTTAGGGTTATTATCTACATTCAACTTGAAAACTGATACTTTTGTATGATATTCAGAAAATATTTCTTCTAATAGAACAGACAAAGCTCTACATGGAGTACACCATGGCGCCCAAAAATCTACAAGAATAGGTTTTTCTGACTCAGAAATCAACTTTTCAAAATTGTCATCGTTTATTTCTTGTAACATACTTTTTCCAGTTTTTTTAAAAAATATAATAACAAATTTACCTTTTTTTG